>NZ_JBSFNQ010000011.1:0-129026 GCF_053981115.1 Streptomyces sp. NPDC003691
CTGCGCTGAGGGTGCCCGGGAAGACTCCCCGGTGCAGGCTCCATTCCCGGCCCAGCAGCGTGAAGGAGTCCGGCAGGTCGTCACCCACGAGGGCGACTTCGGCGTAGTGGTCGGACAGCTCGATCCCGACGAAGCTCCGGCCCTCCCGCAGGGCGGCGACTCCGGTGGAGCCGGAGCCGGTGAAGGGGTCGAGGACGGTGCCGCCGGGGCGGGCGACCTGGACGAGCTGGCGCATCACCTCGACGGGCTTCTGGGTGATGTGGACCCGGTCCTTGCGGGGCTGGGAGGCGACGTAGTGGCCGGGGAGGTAGAGGTCGCGGGTCTTGTCGAGGGTGCCCTTGACGCCCCAGAGGATGAACTCGGAGTCCTGCTTCGGCCCGCCCTTCCTCGGCCGGGACGCGGGCTTGATCCACGGGATCGTGCCGGACCAGGTCCAGCCCGCCATCTGCAGCGCGTCCGAGGTGGTCGGCTCCTGCCGCCAGTCGGTGAACACCATCACGACGGCGTGCTCGCGGGCGGCCCGGTAGGACTCGGTGAGCAGGTCGGTCAGCCAGGCTCGGTACGAGCGCTGGTCGCGGTTCTCTCCGGGGAAGTTCGCCAGGTCGTGGCCGGCGTCCCCGCTGGTGTACTTGGCGCGGGCCGTGCGGGCGGTGCGCTCCGAGGACGTCCGGCCGCCGGAGTTGTACGGCGGGTCGGTGATGACGGCGTCGACGGACTCGTCGGGCAGGGTCTTCAGGACGGTGAGCGCGTCGCCTCGGTGCAGGGTGTACGGCACGGCGGTTTCTCCTTCGGGAAAGACGGCTGCACGCCCAGCCGCGCGGGGCGGGGAATAGGCGTGGGACCGCTCGGAAACCCGGCGAGGGGTGAGCGGTGCCGCGAACAGTAGCCGTCTTTCCCGGCCGTACCCAATGACGTGATCCGGGGTTCCGGTGTCGTTTGGTGCGGCCGTATTTCCCTCCTACAGTCCCCCTCGTGTTCGCCGCTCCGGGTTCTGGCCTGGGGCCGGTTGAGCTGTGCTGTTGCGTGCTGTCCCGTCCAGAAGGCCGGGGTGCGGCTCTGTTTCGAAGGGGGCTTTCGACATGTGGCGGGTGAGATTACGAGGGCGGCTTGCTGCCGCTTCTGAATGACGGGCCTGGTGTCCGGGAGTTAGCCGCTCCCGGACACTCACCCGGCCCTCTTCTTCTCTTTCTTCTTTGACCCGCCCGATTTCCGGTGACCTTTCGACGAGAAAGCCGGGGCCGGGCGGCCTGCACGCAAGGAGCCGTTATGCGGCATGCCCAGATACGCCCGTCGCCCGGTTCGGCGGGGCGGTCGTGAAGAAGGTCGCGTTGATCGCGGGCGGGGTCGCGCTGGCCCCGCTCCTGCTGATCGCCCCGGTCGCCGTCGCCCTGGTCGGCGCCACCAGCGCCCAGGCCACCTGCGACACCGGTGCGCAGGGTGTGGATACGGGGGCGGTCGCCGCGCAGGTGGAGTCGATCCTGAACGGCGGGGACGGCGGCGGTGTTTCGGTGCCGGGTCTGACCAGCCCGAAGGAGCAGATCCCGCACGCGCGGACGATCCAGGCCACCGGGGTGGCGATGAAGGTCCCCGTCCGCGGGCAGATCGTCGCGCTCGCCACCGCCCTGCAGGAGTCGGGCCTGCGGAACCTGGACTACGGGGACCGGGACTCGCTGGGGCTGTTCCAGCAGCGGCCGTCGATGGGCTGGGGCACCCCGGAGCAGGTCCGGGACCCGGTGTACGCGTCGACCAAGTTCTACGAGGGCCTGCTCAAGGTCTCGGGCTGGGAGTCGATGACTTTGACCCAGGCCGCGCAGGCCGTCCAGCTCTCCGGTTTCCCGGACGCCTACGCGAAGTGGGAGCCGCTGGCCACCGCCCTGCAGAAGGCCATCGCCCCCACCCTGACCGGCGACGAGACCACCGATCCCGGTGCCTCCGCCCCTGGTGGTGGATGTGGTCCCGGCGGGGACGGGTCGGAGTTCGGTCCGATCCCAGCCGGGGTGCTGCCGAAGGGGTACGAGATCCCGTCCGATGCGCCGAAGTCGGTGCAGACGGCGATCCGCTGGGGCCTCGGCGCCCTGGGCACCCCGTACCAGTGGGGCGGCACCTGTGCCGATCCGCGGGGGCAGGACCCGATGGGGCGGTGCGACTGCTCGTCCCTGATGCAGATGGCCTACAAGGCCGGCGGTGTCTCCCTGACCCGGACCACGTATACGCAGGTCAAGGAGGGCAAGGCAGTCAGCGCGAAGGCGCTGAAGCCCGGTGACCTCCTCTTCACCCGGGGCACCGCCCAGGTTCCGGAGCACGTCGGCCTGTTCATCGGCTCGGGTCTGATCCTGCACTCCCCGCGTACCGACGACGTCGTGAAGATCGCCACTCTCGCGGAGTGGCGGCCGGACATCCTTGCCGTCCGCCGCGTCGTCTGACGCCCTCGCGTCACCCTCCCCCTCCCTCTTTCCCTTCCTCTCGGGCATTCGTATGCCCTGAAACAGGAGTTTTGCGGTGAACATCAGCCAGTCGGGGCAGTTCCTGGCCTTCAACCCCGGTATCAAGCCTGCGGACGGCGGTCTGCCGGGCCTGGATGTCCTGAAGGACGTCATCAGCTCGATCAACCTCTTCGGGATCATCGCGGTCGTCGGGGCGCTCGCGGTGTCCGCGCTGGTGTGGGCGTGGGGCCACCACTCCGGCGGCCACCAGGCCGAGGCGAACGGCAAGAAAGGCACCGTCGTCGCCGCCGGGTGCGCGCTGCTGCTGGGCGCGGCGAACGGCATCGTCAGCTTCTTCTCCGCGATGGGCACCCAGGTCAACTGATGCCCACGCACGAGAAGAAACCTTCCTCCCACCGCAGCCCGAGGGGTTCTCTGGTGCCGGGCCCGGGGTCGTCGGTGCTGCACCGGTCCCTGATCGTGGCCGTGGTGCTGGCGCTGCTGACCGGCCTCGCCGGGTTGGTCGCCTTCCTCACCCGCGAGGACGCCCGCGATACGGCGACCCCGGCGTCTGCGCCGGATACGCGGCACTCGGCTCCGCCGGCCCCGGCACCGGTGAAGGTCCCGAAAGGGGGCCAGGTGGCGGCGCCCGTGAGCACGTCCGATCCGGTGGAGTTCGCCAAGGCCGCCGCGAAGGTCCTGTGGTCGTACGACACCCGCCGTCTCTCCCAGGCCGAGCACGTCGCCTGGCTGAAGAAGTGGATGACGACGGAGACGAAGTACGCGGACTGGTCCTCGGTCGCCGACCTGGTGCCGGATCCGGTGCTGTGGTCGCGGATGGGTGACCAGGCCCAGTACGCGACCGCGACGGTCGGCGAGGGGCACTTCCCGCAGGCGTTCAAGTCCGCGCTCGCCGCCGATCCGGGGGCGATCACCGACGCGTACATCTACGCGGTCACGGTCACCGGCCGCCAGTCGATCGCCTGGACCGGCTCCGACAAGGGCACCGGCGCCGAGGCCCGCTCCTCGACGCTCGCCGTCCAGTGCCGCCCCGACCACAACTGCCGCCTCGCGGCCGTCCTGCCCACCACCGCCCCATAAACACCCCGCACGAAAGGAGGTGAACCATGCCTTCAGCATGTGATCTGCCCCTGATGAACACCGTCTGCGACGCCGTCGGCGGCGTGGCGAGTTCGACCGGCCAGGCCATCACGGACGGCATCGGCGCCTGGATCGCCAAGTCCATGGGCGAGATGGCCCAGGCCGCCGCCGACCTCGCCGCCCAGGCCGTGGACAAGACCACCGCCGTCGACCTCAACGCGACCTGGTTCCGCGAGAACTACGAGCTGCTGCTGCCGATCGGCCTCGTCATGATCGTCGGCACCTTCTGTCTCCAGTTGATCCGGGCGGCGTGGCGGCGGGACGAGCGGGCTCTGTTCCAGGCCGTGACCGGCACGGTGGCGGGGGTGTTCTTCGCGTTCGCCGCCATCGCCTGCACCACCATCGCCCTGACCATCGTGGACGCGTTGTCCGCGGGGTTGTTCAAGGCGGCGAACAGCTCCGTCGATGATGCGATCCGCCGTGTCATCAAGGTCAATTCCTACGGGGCGATGTACGGGCTCGGCTGGGGCATCCCCGCGATCGTCGCCCTCGGTGCCACCATCGGCGCCTTCCTCTACTGGGCCGTCATGGTCGCCCGCAAGGTCGGGATCCTGATCTTGGTCACGTTGGCGGTGTTCGCCGGGGCCGGCGGCGGCTGGGAGGTCGCCCGCCGCTGGCGGCGCGGCTGGATCGAGGCCACCAGCTCCCTGATCGTCAGCAAGCTGCTGATGACGATCGTGTTCCTCCTCGGCGTCTCCGCCATGGGCAAGACCGACCCCGCCGACGGGCTCGGAGCCCTCTCCGACGCCATGGCCGGAATCGTGATCATGGTCCTCGTCCTCCTGTGCCCGTACGCGACGTACAAGTTCGTGCACTGGGCGGCCGAGGGCGGCGGGCAGGACGATCTGCACCGCACCGGCGTCGCCGGGGTCGCGGTCGCGGCCGGGGCGGCGAAGACCGCAGGCCAGCTCGCCATGCAGGCCGGGACGGGTATGCCCGCGCCGCAGGGCCCGGCCAAGGTGCCCGGCCAGGGCGCCGGAGGCGTCGCCGCCGGGATCAACCCCGCCGGAGGCAGTAACACCTCGCCGGAGGGGATCAGCGGGGACGAGCCGCCGCAGACCACCTTCCGGTTCGGCGAGGACCCGAACGCCACCGGCGACAAGGGCCAGCCCCTCATCCGCCGCCCCCGGACCGACGGTGACAAGGGCCGACCGCTCATCCAGCGCCCCGGCCAGCCCACCGGCACCGGCGGCTCCACCGGGGGAGCTACCGGAGCGACCAGCACACCGGGCCCCACCGGGACTGCTGCCGCGCCCGTCTCCGGCACGGCTGCCCCGGGTCCCGCACCCGCTGGTCCGGGAACCACCAGCCCAAGCGGGTCGGGCGGTTCGGCGACCGCGCCAGGCCCGGCGCCCACCGGGGCGCCGACCAGCCCTCCGCCGGTGATCCAGGCGGTGTCCACCCCGCCGACCACGCCCCCGCCGGCTCCGCCGGGGCTGAGTCCGCAGGGCGGTACGACCCCGGCCCGCTGGGTCTACCCGCAGCCGCCCACCGGTCTGGGCGGCTCGGGCCCACGGTCCTGACCGGCTGACCGGCATCCCCTGGGGGCGGACCTCTCCGATCCGCCCCCAGGGGGCACCCCTCTCTTCTTCTTGAAGGACGACCCCACCTATGCACCCTGATTCCACGGCTCCCGTCGCTCCGGCCACGGTGAAGTTCCCCCACCGCTCCCGCCGGGGCGTGCTCCTCGGGCTGACCGCGCCGCAGCTCGTCGCCGTCGCCCTGACCGGCCTGCTCCTCCTCGCCGTCCTCATGTCCACCGGCGTCCCCGGCGCACTGAAGCTCATCCCCCTGTGGACCGTGATCCTCGCGGCCGTGTTCGTCCGCTACCGGGGACGCTCGCTCGCCGACTGGGCCCCGATCGCCTGCCGCTACACCCTGCGCCGGGCGAAGGGGCAGCTCGTGTGGCTGACCCGCCCCTCGTCCCGGCCCCGGCGGGAGGGTCTGCTCCACCTCCCGGGCACGGCCGCGTCCCTGCGGGTGGTCACCTCCCCCGACCGGCACACCGGTGCCGTCCACGACCCGCACCAGGGCACTCTGACTGCGGTCGTCCGGGTCTCGTCGCGGGCGTTCGCGCTGCTCGACCCGGCGGCCCAGAACTCGAATGTCGCCGGGTGGGGCCGCACCCTGGCCGCGCTGTCCCGTACCGGGCACATCGCCCGCGTCCAGGTCCTGGAGCGGACGGTCCCTGACTCCGGCGACGCGCTCCAGCGGTACTGGACCGAGCACGGGAACCCCGGCACCCACCTCGCCGGGCCCGTCTACACCGATCTCCTCACCGCCGCCGGGCCCGCGGCGGCACCGCACGAGAGCTACGTCGCCATCGCCCTCGACCTGAAGGCCGCCCGCCGTCTGATCAACCAGGCTGGCGGCGGCTTGACCGGGGCGTTCTCCGTGCTGGCCCAGTTGACCGCGGCGTTCGACCAGTCCGTCCGTAACGCCGGTCTGGTCCCGGGCGGGTGGCTGACCGCGGGCGAGATCGCCGCCGTGATCCGTACCGCCTACGACCCGAAGGCGGGCGCCGCGCTCGACCAGTGGTCCCCGGGTGACCGGGCCCAGGCCGATCCCGCTGCCGCAGGTCCGGTGGTGCTGGTGGAGAAGGCGGACCGGATCGAGACCGATTCGGCCCACCACGCCACGTTCTGGATCGAGAACTGGCCCCGCATCGAAACCGGCGCGGGGTTCTTGCACCAGCTCCTGTTCACCTCCGGGGTCCGCCGCACCCTTTCCCTGACCTACGCGCCGAAGGGTCTCGACGCCGCTTTGAAGGATGTGCAGCGGAAGAAGGCGACGGTCATCGCGGATGCGGCGGAGCGGCAGCGCAAGGGCCAGGTCGACTCCGAGGAGGACAACGTCGAGTACGCGGACATCAAGAACCGCGAACGCGAGCTGATCGCCGGCCACGCCGACGTCGCCCTCACCGGCCTGGTGACCGTGTCCGCGGATACCCCTGAGCAGCTCAACTCCGCGTGCGCGGCGATCGAGACGGCGGCCGTTGCGGCGCTGGTCGATCTGCGCCCGCTGACCTGGCAGCAGGCCGAGGCGTTCACCAACGCCGCGCTCCCCCTCGCCCGCCCGTGACCCGGGGACCGAGATACCGATGCCGACCGACCTGGCGTTCGCCACCGAGGCCCTGGACTTCCACCGGGCGATCACCGTCCCCGACGGCCCGCTCGCCGCCACCCGCCCCGAGCTGGACGCCCTCCACCAGCACTGCCTCGCCCTCTACGCCCTCCTCGACGCCCACACCACCCGCACCACCCCCCTCGACCAAGCCGGAGGCGAGGCCCTCCGGGCGGCACGGGTGCGGATGTGGCAGGCGGCCGAGCACCTGCACACCGCCTGGCACCGCGCCCCCACCACCGACACCGACCGGCTCCTCGTCCGCGGCGGGTGCCGTCCCCGGCTGCCGGTCTGCGGGCGCCACCTGCGGATGTCCGTACGGGTCCGCCGTACCCACACCCCCGCCGAACTACGGGCCCCGTTCACCGGCCCCGACCGCCTCTGAGCCTCTGACCGACCGGAGTACCCACCGATGTCTGTTCGCCCCCGGGCTTCTGCGAGCCTGCTGTTCACTCCCCACCGCGCCGACCGCCGGACCAACCGGCGCGCGAAGGTGGAGTTCACCGCAGCCCAGGCCAAGGCCCGCCACGCCGTCCGCCCCCAGGATCGCCGTACCGCTACCGGGCCGGACCCGGATCTCCAGCCGACGTATCCCTCATCCGGCCGTCCGGGACCGGCCTCCGCCCGCGGCGGGCACCTCAAGCTCCCGGCCCACCGGATGACCACCGCCGTCGCCAGCGGCGCGTACCCCTTCCTCGCCGAGGGCGGGCTCGGCCCCCAGGGGATCTATGTCGGGCAGGACGTCCACGCCGAAGCCAGCTTCTGCTACGACCCCTTCGCTCTCTACGGGCGGCTGGAGGGGTTCACCAACCCGAACATCCTGCTCGCCGGGATCATCGGCATGGGCAAATCCGCCCTCGCCAAGAGCCTGGCTCTGCGGGCAACCGCCTTCGGCTACAAGGTGTATGTCCCCTGCGACCCGAAGGGGGAGTGGACTGTCGTCTCGCGGGAGCTGGGCGGGCAGACCATCGCGCTGGGGCCCGGCCTCCCCGGCCGGCTGAACCCGCTGGACGCGCCGGAGAAGCCGTACGGCATCAGCGACGAGGACTGGACCACCGAGGTCCGCAAACGGCGCCTGCTCCTCCTCGGTTCCCTGGCGAAGACCGTGCTCCGGCGAGAGCTGCACCCGATGGAGCACACCGCCCTGGACATCGCGCTCGACCAGGTCGTCGCCTACACGCAGCAGACGGGGACCACCCCCCTGCTCGGCGACGTCGCCTTCGTTCTTGGCTCGCCCCAGCATCTCGACGCCGCCACCGGCGAATCGTCCGGGCGGCTCGGGCGGGCCGCAGAGGACCTCGCCCACGCCCTCCGGCGCATGATCCACGGTGACCTGGGCGGGATGTTCGACGCGCCCTCCACCGTGCGGTTCGACCCGTCGGCGCCGATGCTCTCCATCGACCTGTCCCGCCTCGGCGGCACCGGCGACGACACGGGGCTGGTGCTGGCGATGACGTGTGCGTCGGCGTGGATGGAGGCGGCGATCTCCGACCCGACCGCCGGGCGGCGTTGGGTGATCTACGACGAGGCGTGGCGGGTGATGCGGCATGTCGCGCTGCTGGAGCGGATGCAGTCCCAGTGGAAACTCTCCCGGGGCCTGGGCATCGCCAACGTCATGGTCATCCACCGGCTGTCCGACCTGCTGACCGCGGGCGAGGCCGGCTCCCGGGGCCGCGCCCTCGCCGAGGGCCTCCTCACCGACTGCTCGACCCGGATCATCTACCGGCAGGAAGCCGACCAGCTCGCCTCCGCCGCCACCCTCCTCGGCCTCACCGGCGTCGAAACCCAGGCCGTCTCCGCACTCACCAAGGGGCGCGGCCTGTGGAAAGTCGCAGGCCGCAGCTTCATCACCCAGCACCTGCTCCACCCGGCCGAACGGCAGTTGTTCGACACGGACGCCCGGATGTCCGCCTGACCCGGGCCCTCTCTGAAGGGGCCGCCATCCTGGGGTCCGATGGCCCCGTCATTCCCTCCCCCGGACGGCGCACTCGTCTGAAGGAGTGGGCACAGGAGTGGGGACCGGTCGTCACCTGGCACCGGGCGACGGGCTGAACACGGTCGCACGGCTCTGACGAGCAGCACGGGTGAGCGGGCGGACACTCGGGACGTGGTTGATGGCCCGGCACCGGGGACCGCCGTCCCGTCACGGAGGTGGGGCCTCTACGGCCTACGCCTGTGTGGTGCAGACGGGTGCGGCGGTGACGCACACGGTGACGCTGTCGGTGTTGTCCGCCTGGTCGGGGTCGTTTTCGCTGCC
This sequence comes from Streptomyces sp. NPDC003691, assembly GCF_053981115.1. Taxonomy (NCBI): domain Bacteria; kingdom Bacillati; phylum Actinomycetota; class Actinomycetes; order Kitasatosporales; family Streptomycetaceae; genus Streptomyces; species Streptomyces sp. NPDC003691. The sequence goes on from NZ_JBSFNQ010000011.1 coordinate 8,965, forward strand.
GGTCACGGTGGTGGTGTTGGTGACCCGGCCGGTGGTGATGGCCTTGGCCCGCAGGGTCAGGGTGGCGGTGGCGCCGTGGGCGAGGGCGCCGACGGCCCATTGACCGGTCGCCAGGTCGTAGGCACCGGTGGAGGATTCGGCCGAGAGGAAGACGAGGGAGGCAGGGAGCCGGTCGGTGACGGTGACGCCGGTCGCCGGGTTGGGGCCGGTGTTGCGGACGATGATCCGGTAGGTCACGGTCTGCCCGACGGTGACGGTGGTCGCGTCGGCGGCCTTGGTCACGGTCAGATCGGCGGCCGGGCGGACTTCGACGGCCGTCTGGTTGGAGGTGGCGGTCAGTTGTTCGGGGGTCGCCGCGAGACGGTTCTCATAGGTGGCCGAGGCCGTGTTGGTGATCCGCCCGCCGCCGCTCGCGGTGTTCACGGTGACCTTGTACTCCACCGTCGTCCCCGCGGGCAGGGCGGCGGTGTTGGCCAGCGCGCCGCCCTGCGTCGAGGACGCCCCGGTGCCGAGCCGGAAGACCACCTTGTTGCCCGTGGCGTCGAAGTTCGCCTGGTCGTCGCCGCTCTGGTCGGACTTCGCGCCGACGTTCGGCCCGTCCACGATGCGCAGGGAGCCCGGCAGGAAGGTGGTGCCGGCCGGGACGGCATCGGTCAGGACGAGGGCCTCGGCCGCGTCGCCGCCGGTGTTCGTCGCCCTGACCCGGTAGGTGAGGACACTGCCGACCTCCACCGGGCCCGCCGGGGAGACGGTCTTCTCCAGGACCACGGCCGGGGCGGTCCCGAAGAAGACCCCGTCCAGGAAGTTCCCGACCGCCGGGCCCCCGACGGAGGAGACGGAGCGGAAGGCGAACCGGGTCAGGGTCTGGCCCGCAGGGACCGTGTAGGTCCCGGTGTAGAAGCCCCAGGCGGTGGTGCCATCGCTGAAGGTCTGCTGCTGGACCACGGCCCCCGGGGCACCGATGTCCAGCGCCATGACATCCGTGCCCGCCCGCCCCCGGTGGTACAGCTTCCAGTAAAGCCTGGTCCCCGGCGTGGTCGGCAGATCCTGGTAGAGCGTGGACACCTGATACGCGTTCAGCTCGGCGAACTGGGAGCCCACGGCCGACGGTACGCCGCTGAAGCCGGAGCGCCACAGCTCGATCAGATGGTCGGTCGCGGTGGTGATCCAGCCGGGAACCTTCCTCGCCTGCGACTGGGTCGAGTCCGGCAGGATTTCGAAGCCGGAGTTGAGGACCGGCTCCTCGAAGCCGCCGTTGACCAGGGCGACCCGGAGCGGAGTGGTGGGAGGTGTGGTCATTACTCTTCCCCTTGATCGGTGCTGCTGGGGGTGCGTCCGGACGCCCGGACCACGGCCACGGCGGATCCGGGACCGATGGTGGATCAGAGCACAGTCGGATAAGTACGAAAAGCGACGCTGACAGCTCCTCGCCAAACCACCCGCACCGGGTTTAACGGACGGCTTCGCCGATGCCGTCGCGCAACCCTCTCCTTTCGTGTTTCACCCCCGTCACACCAGGCGCACCTCTGACTGTCGTCGCTCTCTCAAGCGCCCGAAAACATCGCCGCGCCCCTCCCTGAGCGCCCCTCGAAAGAGTGGTTTGCCGAACATCGGGCCGGTTCGGGAGCGCACCCCGCCAAGACCGAGACCCCAAGACCCCGGAGGGGCGGGGGTCACGCTCGCCCACTCACCCCGGACCAGACTCTCCTCGCCCGCACCAACCCTGTCGCCCATGCCCTCGACCGGGGGCGCACCGGATCGGCGCGGGGGCCGGGGCCGCTAACCCAAAATCCCCGGCACCGCCAAATCGGCGTCCCGGCCCGATCATCGGGCTCCCCGTGCCGGACTCCCGGCCGGGGAGGTCGCTGCCGAGGAGTGGGTGCTGGTGATGCGGTTGGAGCCCGATGTGGCCTTCGGGGCGCATCCGGAGTTCGGGGTGGTGGCGGAGACGGCGGACGAGCGGCCGTTCCTGGCCGAGGTCCTGCGCCGTCACCGGTTCGCCTACAGCGACCGTCTGCGGCTGTGGCAGCTTGCATCCGGGACTCCGTTCAACACGGCGCTGCGGATGGTGGCGTCGGCGTCGCGGGAGTTCCAGGACACGGGGCTGGCGGTGGTCGCCGACCCGAGGGTGATGCTCCCGCCGGCGGCCCCGGCCGAGGACGGGGCGCGGTGCGGGAGCCGCTGCCGGGGCTGTCGCTGACCGCGGTGAGTGCCGAACTGTCCGGGCTGGTGCGGGCGGTGGATGTCGCCGATGCCCTGGATCCGGTCCTGGACGAGGACCACGGGGTCTTCGCCGGGCTGGAGGACGTCTTCGCCTCGGCGGCGGGGTGGTGCGAGCGGCTCGGCACCGAGCACGGGCGGGAGCTGGCCGGGGAACTGCGGGCCGGTGTGCACCAGGTGGTCACGCTCGGCGAGCGGCTCCTCGACGTCCAGCTCTCGCTCGCGGTGATGCCGGACGCCCTCCCGCAGAACGCCCCGGCGCAGACGGTGGAGCGGTCCGCGGAGCCGGTGGTCGCCCACGCCGAGCGGGCCCGTGCCGCCGTCGCCGTCTCCTCCCGCCACCCGTTCACCCCAGTGCCGCCCACGGGCACGGCTGCCCTGTCGCTCCGGCAGGCGGCGCCCGCGCCGGGCCGTGCCCGCTGACCCCCTTCCCTTTCTCGTTCGACAAGGAGCACGTTCATGGCAGTCAAGACCGTCTGGCCCGTTGACCATGCCTGCGGGCACAGCGTCGATGCCGACCTCTCCGCCCGTCGGGCCGATCAGCGGGTGGGGTATGCCCGGTGGCTGGCCGGGCGGGACTGTACCGCCTGCTGGCAGGCCACCCGTACCCGGGACGCTGAGGCCACCGCGTCCTGGCTGGCCGGGCAGCGGGCCGCCGAGGCGGAGGCTGCACAGGTGTGGGAGGTGGAGTTCCGGATGCCGCCGCTGGAGGGCGGCGAGCGTGCGATGGCCTGGGGTGCGCGGTGTCGCCATCAGCTCGTCACCGCCGCGTACGCCGTCCTCGTCACCGAGGGCGAGATGGCCGAGGCGGAGTGGGCGGTGGTGGAGGACGCGGTGCGGCCGGTGACACGTGCCGGTTGGTGGATCAACCAGCGCGATGCCGAACCGGCGGATCTCCCGGAGCTGCTGGCCGCCGCCGGCGGAGCCGACCGGCCCACCGAGAACCCCCACTTCTGACCCTGCCCTTCACCCCTGGAGTCCTTGATGTCCGAGTCCGAGCAGCCGCATGTGGTGATCGTCCGTGAGCGGGGCGGCAATGTCGCCGCCATCCCCAGCGGTGGGTTCGCGCGGGCCGAGCACGGTGTCCTGGCCGTGGAGATGCTGCGGCACGCCGGGTTCATCGACGACCACAGCCCTCTCACCCGGAAGTACCGGCTGCACTGGGACATGGGCCGGGAGTACGAGAACCGGCAGGCCACCTCGGCGGCGAAGATGCTCACCGCGGCCGATTTCCGGGTCGACCTCGACCCCACCCTCGACACCGACCGGCTCACCACCCCCTCCGACCCCACCGGCCGTCGTGTCCTCGGGCAGCAGCTCCTGCGCCTGACCGACCAGCTCGCCGCCGCCCGGTCTCCGACGGAGGCAGCCGATCTCGCGGAGCACGTCCTCGACCCGCACGACGGGGTCCTGGTGCGGCTGTCGCAGTTCTTGGAGACCGCCGTCGAGGTCGTCAGGGACGTCGGCGCCGACGACGGCTGGGAAGTGGCGGACACGTTCGAGGCCACCGCCGAAGCACTCACCACGATCTCCGACGACCTGGACGAAACCGCCGCAGAGCTGCGCTCCCTGGACTCCGGTGATGCCGCCCCGGAGTGGCGGGCCCAGGTGACCGGGTACTACGCCACCGCCCCGGCCAGGGCTGCGGCCCCGCCCTCCGGTGAAACCCGGCCCGCGGTGAACCCCGGGCCCGCTCCGGGCCGTATCGCACCCCGCTCCCGCTGACCAGGAGGTACAGCATGACCACCGTCCCGCCCCCGGCCACCAACGCCGCCGGACTCGCCAACAACGCCCTGGCCTCCTTGATCGGCCGCCTGCTAGCGGAGGAGGAGACGAGCACGGTCGCCGCCGAGGTGCGGCCGTTCTTCGAACCCGAGGGCGGGGTACTGGGCAAGGCGGCCTCCGTCCTGTGGGCCGTCGGGGAGCACGCCCAGTCCCTGATCGTGTCCATGGCCGAGAGTGATCCGGCCTACCGGCTCTGGCACCAACTGGCCTCCGCAGCCGAACATCTGGGCGATCTCCAGACCGAACTCGCCGCCACCGCGGACACCCTCCATGCCCTGACCACCGGCCAGGGACCGGGGCTGTGGGAAGCCGCCCGCGCCCAGTCCCCTGCCCTCGGCGGCCGGACCGTCTCCCCCTCGCCAGCTGCCCCGCCGGCCTCCGCACCGTCCACCGTCCCGGACCGTGGCCGGACCCGGTGACCACCCTGTTTCTTCGCTGAAAGGTTCCTGCGTTTCCTTCCGCCATGAGGCGTCCGGCACCGATGCCGCGATCTACCGCAAGCCCCTGAGCAGCGAGGTGATCGCCGACGCCACCGATCCTCTCGCCCACCAGGTCCTGCGGGAGTGCGGGTTCACCGAGAACTCGGTGCCGCCGCTGTATGTGTGGCACGAGCTGCCCGAGGGCTTCTCTGTCGAGGAGGAGAGGATCCGGTCCATCCGTGCGGCGGTTCTCCTGCGGGCCGCTGGGTTCGACGCCGGCCTCGATCCGGACCTGTTCTCCGAGTCGGCGTACCGGGCCGTGCTGAACGAGGTCCGTACCAGCCGCGCCGACCGGAGCGCGGCGGCCACCGCCGCCTCCCCAGCCGCGTCCAACCGCGCTCCTGCCGTTCCGGAGCGGACCGCGTCTGCGACGGCCCGCCCGGCCACCACCATGGCCTCTTCCTCTTCCGTTCCTTGCCGCCGCTGAAGGAGTCCGCCGTGTTCGTGATCACCAGAGCCCCGGGCCGTCCCCGCCCCGCCGCCCGTCCGCCCGCTCCGTCTGGGACCGCTCTGTGTCTTCTTCTCGTCCTCCCTCGGCCACCACCGGGACCGACTTCCTGCTCTACCTGATGCTCGGCGCCGCCGCGCTCGGCATGGGCGCCGGAACGCTCGGTTGGCTGTTCGGCAATCTCGCCAACCTCCTCGTCGGCACGGGTGCCTGGGTCCCCTACGACCCGGCCGCCGCCCTGCTCCGTCCCGAGGAGGTATGGCCCGGCCTGCCCACGGCCGCGATCGTCGCCGGGTGCCGGGGCCTTCCCGCCCTCGCCCTGTTCACCGGCGGGTTCGTCGGCGCGAAGCTCTGGCTGCGCTGGCGCGGCGGCACCAGCGGCCTCGCCACCGCCCGGGACCTGGCGATCCTGCTGCCCAAGGAGAGCGCGGCAAAGGCCATCGGGCTCCGGCCCAGTCTGAAGGGCACGGCCCCGAAGGACGTGGCGCCGGACGACCGGGGCGTCCTGCTCGGCACCCTGAAGCCGGGGCGGGCGGAGGTACGTTCCTCGTGGGAGGACGTACTGCTGGCGATCATGGCCCCGCGTTCCGGGAAGACGTCCGGTCTGGCGATCCCGGCGATCCTGCGGGCCCCCGGCCCGGTGCTGCTGACCTCCAACAAGGCCGCGAACGACGCCTTCACCGCCACCGCCACGGCGCGGGCCGAGGTGGGCACCGTGTGGACGCTGGACCCGCAGCAGATCGCCCACGCACCTCGGGAGATGTGGTGGGACATCCTCGCCGACGCCCACGATCTCGCCGGGGCCCGCCGGCTGGCCGGGCACTTCGTCACGGCCTCGGTCGATGAGTCGTCCGCGGGAGACTTCTGGTCGACAGCCGCCGCGAACACCCTGACCGCACTGTTCCTGGCGGCGGCGAACGACGGGCGGCCGATCACCGATGTCCTGGCCTGGCTCGCCTCGCCCGCCGACCGTACCCCGGTCGATCTCCTGCACGACGCCGGTTTGGACGCGGTCGCCGCCCAGCTTCAGGGCACCGTGGCCGGCGCCGTCGAAACCCGCGACGGGATCTACGAGACCGCCCGCCAGTACGCGAGCTGCCTGCTCGATCCGGAGATCGCCGCCTGGGTCACCCCGCCCCGCCGCAGCGAGCGGATCGCCGAGTTCCGTCCCGAGGCATTCGCCGCCAGCCGCGACACCCTGTTCCTGCTGTCGAAGGACGGCGGCGGCTCCGCGTCGGCGATCATCGCCGCCGCCGCTGACGCGGTGATGCGGGCGGCGGTGATCCAGGCCGAGCGCGACGGCGGACGCCTCGACCCCTGCCTGCTCGCGATCCTGGACGAGGCCGCCAACGTGTGCAAGATCCAGGATCTGCCCGACCTCTACTCCCACCTGGGGTCCCGTGGCGTGATCCCGATAACGATCTTGCAGTCCTACCGGCAGGGGGTGCGGGTCTGGGGCGAGAGCGGCATGGACGCCCTGTGGTCCGCGGCGACGGTCAAGCTCATCGGCTCCGGCATCGACGACGCCGACTTCGCCGACAAGCTCTCGCGCTTGGTCGGCGATCACGACGTCCGCACGGTCTCGGTGTCCACCAGCGAGTCGGGCAAGTCGACATCCGTGTCGATGCGGCAGGAGCGGGTCCTGCCCGCAGACGCGATCCGCGCGCTCCCGAAGGGCTCGGCGCTGCTGCTGGCCACCGGCATCCGCCCCGCCCTCCTCGACCTGAAGCCCTGGTACAAGGAGCTGGACGCCGCCCGGCACGGCGCGGCCTCCGCAGCGGCGACGGCCGGGATCACCGAGCGGGCCCTCGCCAAGACCCTCGGCCGCAGCGAGCTGGGGCCCGCCGCATGAACACCCAGCTCCAGTACGGCCGGTGGAGACGGACTCCCACCACCGCGCCCCTTCCCTCGTGTCTCTTCTCCTGGAGTCCTCGTGCCCTCCCCTTCTTCCCGTTCCGGTCCACTGGGTGATGCCCCGGTCGTGCGCCACAGCGGTGAGTGGTGGCTCACCGCCCCCATCCTCTCCCTGCGGGTCGATGACCCCCTGTTCGCCGGGGATCTGGACCGGTTCGCCGCCGATCTCGCCGACGCCCAGCAGGCCGTCGCTGCCCTCCGCTCCCGCCGGGGCCCGGCGTGAACCCGCTGCACCGGGCCGAGCAAGCCGTGCTCGGCGCTGTGTTCCTCGACCCCGGCCAGCTTGAACGGCTCTCCCCGTGGCTGCGGCCGGAGCACCTCTACCGGCCCGCCCACCAGGCCCTCTATGCCTCCGCCCTCGCCCTGCGGGAGCGCGGCCACCCGGGGAGCACGGCGGCGGCCGGGTCGGTGCCGGTGTCCTGGGTGGCCGACGCGGTGACCGAGGCCGGCACCCGCACCCGGGGCGTGACGGCCTCGTACGCGCACCAGCTCGTCGCCGCCTGCCCCCGCCCGGAACACGCCGTGGTGTACGGGCGGATGGTGCTGGAGGGCGCCATCCACCGCACGGTCGCCGAGCACGCCGTCCGGCTCCACCAGGCCGCCCGCGCCGACACCGTCCGCGGCGGCGCCGAGGAAACCCTCCTCCGTGCCGACGCCCTTGCCACCGTGCTGGCCGATCTCGCCCGCCGCTGGGGCACCGACCCTCGGCCCGTCCCACCCCCGGCCCAACCGGAACCGGCACCCCGGGCGACCGCGGTGGCGGACGGAGATCTCCTCGCGGACGAGGAGTTCCTGCTGGCCTGCCTCGCCGCCCGCCCGGACCAGCTCGACGCGGTCGTCGGCTGGCTCCGGCCGGGCGACTTCGCGGACCCGGGGCATCAGCAGCTCTACCGGGCGCTCGGGGCCCTGCACCACCGGGGCGAGCCCGTCGACCAGCTCACCGTGCTGTGGGAGGTCCAGCGGCGCGGCGCCCTCACCAGCGGTTCCCTCGACACCGAACGGGTCCTCACGGTCTGCGACCCGCTCGCGGTCGCCGGGTCCGCGGAGCACTTCGGCGAACAGGTCATCGGCGCGGCCCCGGTTCGTACGGCAGCCGAGTCCGCCCGGCAGATCCGGGCCCTGGCCGAGGACGCGGCCCTTCCGGCGGGGCGGCTGATCGGGCACGCCCTGCACGCCCTGGGCCCGCTGGACGCGGTCCGCCGGCGGTGGCACACCGCCCGCACCAGCCCCGTACCCGAGAAGGCACCCGGTCCGGCGCGGTCGGCGCCCGGCCGCGCGGAGGCGGCGCGTGCCCGCAGCCGCCCCCGCCGCACCAACACACCCTCCCCGGCTGCCGCTCCGGTCCGCACTGCCCCCACCCGCACCTCCCGACGGAGCCCCGCATGAACGACCTCACCGGGCGGGCCGCCCTGGAGAGGGACGAGCTGTACGCGCTGGCCGACGAGGCCGAGGAACTCGGCGAGGAGATCACCGTCCCGGGTTCCCTCGCCGGTCTCCCGGACCTGGTCACCGCCTCCCAGGAACTCACCGCGCTGAACAGCCTGGTCAACGATCTGTCCGACCACGTCATGCACCGGACCGCTCTCGGTACCCCCGGGCCCGAACAGGCAGCGGCAGTCCAGGGCTGCACCGCCGCCGCCGAGCACGCAGGGCAGGCGGTGGCGAACTTCACCCGCGCCTACAGCCAGCTCGGCCAGCTCCACCACCGCGCCGCAACCCTCCCGGCCGCGAACACCCACGCGACCTTCCGCCTGCTCCGCCACCACCTGGAACTGTCCCGGGAAAACCTCGACTCCGCCGCCCTGGAGCTGCGGACCGCGGCGGACACGATCGACCGACCCCTGCCCCAGGTCAGCGCCGCGCTCAGCCGCTCGACCCAGCCGGCGCCCCCGGCCCGCCCCGAACACCGTGGCATCCCGGGCACCTGGGCCTTCCTCCCACCCCCGTCGGCACCCCGCCATGCACGCTGAACCGGTGCCGTCGGGCGAGCGGCTGATCGGGAGCCTGTGCTCCGGGTACGGCGGCCTGGACCTGGGCGTCCAGACGGTCCTCGGCGGCCGGCTCGCCTGGCACGCCGACACCGACCCCGGGGCGTCGAAGATCCTGGCCCGGCACTGGCCCGGGGTGCCGAACCTCGGCGACATCTCGACGGTGAACTGGGCAACGGTTCCGGAAGTCTGCGTCCTCACGGCCGGTTTCCCCTGTCAAAGACGTCTCCGTCGCCGGTCGCCGGGCCGGACTGTCCGCGGGCACCCGGTCCGGTCTGTGGCACCACGTCGCCCGCGCCCTCGCAGCCCTCCGACCCTGTCTGGTGGTGATCGAGAATGTCCGGGGGCTCCTCACCTCCCCCGCCGCCCCCACCTCTGGCGAGCTGGAACCCTGCCCGTGGTGTCTGGGAAACCATGCAGGTCAGCCTGCTGTGCGGGCACTCGGTGCCGTACTCGGCTCCCTGGCCGACCTCGGGTTCGATGCGCGCTGGCGCGTGCTTCGCGCCTCCGACGTCGGCGGACCCCACCGCCGCGAGCGGGTCTTCCTCACCGCCTGGCCCCGGGGCACCGCTGTTGAAGACGCCGACCAGCAACATCGGGAAGAACGGGGGCAGCCAGCACCCGGCGAAGAGGAAGCAGGGCGGGCACGGTCCGAATCTCGCGGACGAGGTGGAGTGGCTGCTGCCGACCCCGAAGGCGTCGGACGGGATCAAGGGCTCGCCGAACCAGCGGCACGGCAACGGCGACCTGACGCTTCCCTCGGCTGCGGCCCGACTGCTGCCGGCTCGGGGAACGAGCGGCCCCGGTGCCCCGAGCCCGGTGCCCCGGGCCCGGTCGGCGGTGGCCTTGACCCTGTTCACCGGGACGGACAGGGGTGGGGACCGTACACCGCCGCCGTCACCCGATGGGAGAACGCCACCCGCCCGGCACCGCCGCCGACGGACGGCGCGGGCCGTCTGAGTCCGGCGTTCGTGGAGTGGATGCAGGGCCTCACACCCGGCTGGGTCACCGCCACCCCGGCCTCGGACGGCCTGCGCAGCTCACCGCGCTCGGCAACGGCGTCGTCCCCCAACAGGCCGCCCGCGCGGTCGAACTCCTCGCCCCGCCCCTGGGCCACTGCGTCCACGGGGCGGGGTGAAAGGCCCCTCTACCCCGGGGTTCCCAGCCGGGCCAAACCGGGATTCATCCGGACCATCGGCAGCCCAACACCCTTCCGATCCGCGAAAAGTGAGGGCTGCCGATGTCCGAACCACTCCCCGACGAGCCGGTCCGTGTCGCGGACCACGACCTGAACGACCTGGTCTCCACCATGAACCGGCTCGTGACCGAGACCCAGCGGCAGGGCGAGACCATCGCCCGCCTCACCGGCGAGTACGACGGCGCAGGCGCCGAGGAGGGCCCCGGCCCGGCCGGTCCCTCCACTGAGGACACCCCGGCCGAGCCGGAGGGCCCGTCCTCGATCTTCATCCTGGCGCTGGCCGGGACGGCGTACGAGGAAGAACTCAAGGCCCTCGGAATCTGGGTGGAGCGGCTGCTGCTTCCGGTCTACGGGCGGGAGATCACCACCGGTCGCCCGTGGTGCTTCGAGTGGCGCGAGCACCCCGAGGCCATCGCCCGGCTCCACGGCCTGTGGCTGGCGTGGCAGCAGTTCACCGACACCGAGGCAGGGCTGGCGGGGCCTGCGACCTGGCACCGCGACCACCTCGACCCGACCTGGCTCCAGCTCCGCGCCCCCGACGGTCCCTTCGGGGCCTGCACCACCAGCCCGGCCCGGCGCAGCCACCGGCTGCTGGCCACGCCCGGCGACGGGGTGGAGGTGAACTGACCATGTCCACCAGCACCGAGCCCGACTACCGACTCGACGGCTTCACCGCCGCCACGGCGGAGGTCGAGAGGGACTTCTTCCACACGACACTCTCCGACGACTCGTTCGTGCAATTGGCCGCCCACCACAGTCCGGACGGCCGGGACAGCTACCTGCTGTTCTTCGACCAGTCGGCCACCTGGGGCATCCCCGGCAGCCCCGCATACATCGCCCTCCACCTCACCCGCGACGCCAACCTGGGGACCTTCCGGTTCAGCCAGGAGACCCACCCGCTGGCCCCGCTCGGGCAGCGGTGGCTGACCGGACAGGGCTGCCCGCCGGACGGCATCGGGCTGACGAACACCCACGGCCTGCAGCCCGCCGACCCCCTCACCACCCTGCTGGAGAACCGTCTGCGCACCGGCCCCGAGGATCGGCTGGAGGTCCTGGACCACTACACCAACGACGAGGAGACCTGGGCGCTCCTGCGTGACACCGACCCGGGCTCGGCGGAGCTGCCGTTCCGGGTGTTCCTCGAAGAGGTCAGCTTCCGGGAGAACACCTACACCGTCCGTGAAGGCGCCTTCGCCACCGCCGACGCGGCCGGTGACTGGCTCTCCGACCGGGACACCCCGCTGCCGCCCGCACCGGCCCTCTCGCGGGCCGAGGCCGCCGTCGCCCGCTCACCCCGTGCCCCGGACCGGCCCGCCGACGCGCCGAACCCGGTTCCCCCGGCCCGCCCGACCGCCACAGAGGCCGTCCGCACCGGTCGGGGGCGGTCGTGAAGCAGGCACGCTTCGGGTTCTCCGCCCACCCGGAAGCCCTGGAGGACCTGCGGAACATCCCCGGGAACATCCGGGATCTGGCCCTGCTGGAACTCCAGCACCTCGTCCACGGGAACGAGCGCGGGGCACGGATGCACCGGGAGCTGGCCGGCTGCCACAAGGTCTATGTCGACCCGCAGACCCGGTGGCGGATGGTGATCCAGTTCCGCGACTCCCCGCCCTCTTCGCAGCACCGGCGGGAGATCTTCCTGGTCGCGGTCGGCGAGCGGTACGACAACACGGTCTACCGCACTGCCGCCGACCGCCTCCGCCGGGAAGCCTCCGCCGGGGTGTTGGACCAGCGGGCCGAGGCCGCGCGCTCCCGCTCCGTGCACATGCGCACCGCCAGCGCTCAGCCACCAGAGGCTGCCGCGCCGACCGCGGCACCCGCCCCGGCCGCCCAGCGCCGTACCCGTTCCTGAACCGCCCTCCCCCTCTCCTGGAGTTGTTGTGCACGGCACCCCGCCGCCCGGCCTCGGTACCCGTCTCGTCCGCGAGACGCTCGGCGCCGACTCGGCCGCCGACCTCCTCGGCCGCCATCCCTTCCTCAGCCCCTACGGCCAGCTCACCGCCCTGATCGCCGACGCCGCGTTCAAGGTGGACGACCTCGACCAGCGCGTCCAGGAACGCACCGCGCACATCGCCCGGGAGCTGGACTGTGTCCGCGGCGGGCAGAGCGCCGCCACCCTCGGGACGGCCAGCACGGAGATCGCGCTGCTGTCCGCCCGGCGGGACCAGAGCGCCGACCACCTGCGGACCATGGCCGGCGCCTACCGCCGCTCCCTCGCCAACGACACCGGACACGCCCCCGCACAGGTGCAGGCGCTCGGTCAGGTCTCCCGCGCCGAGGCCGCCGTCTCCCGTACCTCCGGCGGACCTCCGTCAGCCGTGCCCCCGGTGCCGCCGATCACCGGCCTCCCCACCACCGCCGCTGTCCGCCGCACCCGCTGACCTGGGAGGAACCTCCGTGCCCACTCTGCATGCCGCCCTCGCCGGGCGGACCGAATCCATCGACCACACCCTGACCGTGCTCACCCCCCGCTGGACCACCTGGACCCTGCAGACCCTGCGCCAGCAGGAGTCGATGCGGGCGGCGGAGATCGGGGCGGCCATGCCGTGGAACAGCTACCCGACCACGATCCAGATCCTCAACCGCATGCACAACCAGGGGCTCGTGCAGCGACTCGGCCACGGGACGTACGGGATCACGGCGGCCGGGCGTGCGGCCGAACCGGTCCACCGGGCGCTCGCCGACTGGCACCACCAGAACTTCACCACGGTCACCGCCGACGCGGAACGCGCCGAGGACGTCCTCGCCCGGCTCCGCCCCGCCGGGACCACCGCCACCCTCACCGCACTGGACCGGCACGGCCCGCTCACCTACCCCGAGGTCGTCGAGACAACCGGACTCCACCCCAGCTCGGCCCACACCCGCCTCGCACGCCTGGAACGCGACGGCCTGATCCTCCGGGACTCCCCGGGGCGGGGCGCCCGGTACGGGGTGAGCCCGGCGGCCGAGCAGCTCGGCGACGCGTACGTGGCCCTGGCCTCCTGGACCCCTGGTGCCTCGGATCCGGGGGCGGCTCCGAACCGGCCGGTCGTCCTCCGGCCGCAGGCCGTGAGTAACGGGTGGGCGGCCGTTGCCGTTCAGCGCGCCCCCTCCGCGGCGGCGGTCCCGGGGCTGTTCTCGCACCCGCCCGCGGCCCAGCCCTTGGTGCCGGCCGCCGTCACCGCGATCTCCCGTCCGCCCCACACTCGCTGACCACCCCGCCCCGAGGAACGGAGCCCCCGCCATGCCCGCTGCTGATGAGATCGACGGGGACGTCTTCGTCTCCCCGGTGTACCTCGCCGGGTCCACCTACACCGGTGACCCCGCCCTCGCGCCTCTGCTGGAGGCGGGATTCACCATGGTCAGTGACGACCTGGCCAACGCCTATCTGTCCTCTCCGGACCAGAAGGTGCAGGTCGGGTGGCTGCCCGAGGGCGAGGACGACTGCCTGTGGCGGATCACCGGCCACGAGAGGCCGTTCACTCCGCCCCGGTGGCTGGCCACCTTCGACCACTACACCCCCGTCGAAGTAGTTGCCGCGTTCACCACCGCCCTCGCCGAAGACCACGCCCACGACGACAGCGCCTCCGTCCACCACCATCTTGGTGGCGGGAAGGCGGATCCGTTCCTCGCTCTGATGGAGGCGGGCTGGCGGGTCAACCACGGGCCCTACGTCAGTTCCAGTCGGCCCCCGGACCGGCACGCGCTGGTCAGCTACAGCCACGGGCGGATGAACCACTTCGAGGAGATCAACGACCAGCGCTCCCGGTGGACCGTCGGCGGCGGCGCCTCTGGCTACTCCTCCGAGTGGCTCGGCACCTTCACCAGCCACACCCCGACCCACCTGATCACGGCCACCATGACCCGGCTCGCCGACCCCACCCCCGTCCCCCGCTACAAGGACCACCTCCCCGAGCGCAATCGGGCCGCCTCCCGCATCACCCCGGTCAAGCCGCCGGTCCCCAGCCCGCTGGACATCCAGCGCGCGGCGGTCGCCCGCTCCCGCTCGACCGTGGCCAAGACGGTGATCCCCTCACCGACTCTCGTATACCGGACGACGACCGCGCTCCCGGCCGCCGCGTCGGCCCGGCGCCGCTGAACCCCGTATGGATACTCCGCCGTGCGGTGGTCCGCCGCTTCCGTTCCAGCCGGTGGCCTGGGCGACCGATCCCGAGCTGACCGAGCGCCTGCGCCGCGCGACCCAGGCCCTCCTGGACTCCCTGCCCACGGTCATGGAGGACGGCCTGCACTTCTCCGAGGCGCTCCACGGCGGCGCCCAGCACGTCTGCGACACGGCCGAACTCGACTACGCCTGGGCCCCGATGATCGAGGCCGAAACCATCCGGGCCGTGACCCGGGAGGCCGGCCACGGCGAGCTGACCCTCTTCACCCCGGACCTGTCCCGGGCCGTCGAGCGCATCGAGTTTCTCCCACTGGACTACCAGCAGCGGCTCGTCCAGCGAGTCGCCGACCGCTACGCCGACCCCGCCCGGACCCCTGGACGGAGCGTGGTGGCGACCGCCGTCTCCCCGGCCTGGGACACCACCCGGCCCCGGCATCCGGCCGGACCCAACGTCCTCCCCTTCACCCCACGCCAGGGGCCACCGCCCCGTTCCCCCAGCCGCTGACCACGCGCCGACCGGTGTCCCCGATGGCCGGTAAGAGCCCGGGGACACCGGTACGGCGGCGGCCGGTTTCCCGGAGTCGATCAGTGCTGAACCGCGTCCGATTCCGTTGCCTGCTCCTCCGTCGCGAGCGGGCCGACGTACTCCAGCGTCCACGTCTCCTGGAACTCGGGCTTGGGAGCGACGAGAGTGATTTGGGCCCCGCGATGTCCGGCGCGCAGGGCGAGCCCGGCGTCGGAGAGGATCTTGATGCCGCCGATGACCCGCTCGAAGGTGAACTTCGCCCACTCTGCCTTCGGCACGCTGTTGACGTAGAGCTTGTCCTTGGCGACCACGAGGCCCGCCGCTTCGTGGTAGGCGAGGTGGATCACGTACGGTGAGCCCGGCTCGGAGTTCGCGGGCTCGATGGCCCACTCCTGTTCGATCGGGAGCGGATTCAGCTGGTCGGTGATGACGGGCGCCCCGTACTTGACCGCGTACTCCGTGGCCGTCAGCAGGGACGTCGGGCCGATGATGTGCGCGTGGATCTTGTACTTGCCGGGCCTGACGGGAATAGCAGCCAGGGACGGACTCTCTTTCGTTCTCGGAACTGCCGGTGATCGGAAAGCGCCGGATGGCTACCCTCCGCTTCACTCCCTAAAGCGACGCAATTCGGCTGAAAAGGCGCAGAGGAATCAGCCGGGCCACCCTGGACCTCCAGCGACCCTCCGGAGGCCGCCGGGATTCCCGGAGACGAGAACCTGCGCCGCTCCACGGAACTCGCTGCTTCGTTCCCGGGGAGCGTCAGGGCGGATGAGGGTGGCGAGTTCTTCGACGGTCATCTCGATCCGGCGGCCGTCCGCGATCCGCGCCCGCGCCTCCGACGCCGCCTGGACGTCGTCGGTCAGCTCCGCGTACTCCCGGGCCTCGTCCCCGTTCACCCTTCCGCCTCCCTGTTGCCCTGCTTCTGCTCGAAGGTGCCGCTCGGGACAGCGTCCGCGGGCGGCACCTTCCTTCCCTCCGCTGGCCTGTCCGGGGCGGGATTCGCCCACGGCAGACAGCCGCCCGCCCGAACGGACTGGAACACGTCTCCGGACCCATGTTCAAGTACGGGTGTTGGGAAAAACCGCAGGTCAACGAAGGGATACCCGTACCCGTGGCGCACTCCGAACTCCTTCTTCCCCGCCCCGCGAAGCTCCACCCGCTCCACGCCCCGGACGTACGGGAATGGCCGCGCGGGTGCGGCTGCACGGGCCCCGTCTTCCCCTTCCTCGAAGCACACGGGTGGGCCGTGATCACCGACCCGGACGCCAACGTCCACTGCACCAGCCCGGACGGCGGGATGTACGTCGGGTTCCTCCCTGAAGCCCCCGCTGCCCGCCACGGCGACCTCTGGCACATCCGCACCCTCGACGCCCACGGTGAGCCCGTCTGGCAGCAGACCTTCCCCGACGGAATACCCCCGCAGGCCGTCGCCGGGTTCCTCGCCGGACTCATCGCCACCCCCACCGCCCTGTGCGGTCACTGCTCCTGATCCACCTCACCCACCCCCGCCGAAGGAGTCCCGTGTCCCACAAAGTCACCGTGACCTCGTACCACCCGGACAACACCGTCTGCCCGCCCCAACACAAGTACACGACCAGCAACAGACCCCTCACCGAAGGCTGCCCCGGCCGCACCGTGTTCTTCGCCATCTGCGCCTGCGGGAGCTGGTCCAGCACCGCCTCGGCGACCAAGGGCTACGCCGCCGAGATGGGCCGCCGCCACCGCGCCGCCCGCTGAACCGCCCCCCGCCTGTCTCCGAACCGGAGGTATCCATCCTGTCGAAGCCGCTGACCGTCGCCCAGCTCGTCCACCAGCTCCAGACCCTGAACCCCGCCCTCCCCGTCTTCCTCGCCGTCAACCCCGACTGGCCGTACGGCCACAGCATCGGCAAGGTCATCGAGTGCACCGGCCTGGACGGCCCCGCCGTCTACATCGCCGAGGACGGCCAAGACCACTACCTCCCGCCTACCGTCGCCGCCGAACTCGACTGGGCCGACGCATGACCCAGACCGCCACGGCTACCGGCCTCTTCCCTCTGCGCGAGGCCACCCGCCGCCCCATGCCGGACGGCTACCGGGGAGCCCTCGTCCGCGAGGTCTCCCCACACCCCGGCGACACCCTCCGCACCACCTGGCACCCCACCCCCACCGGCCGCCGCGACCGCCTCGGCCCCGGCGCCCTCCTCCTCGCCTGGACCCCGAGTTCCTCGGGCGGCATGGACGTCAGCGCCCACCTCGGCCTGAACACCATGGACGTCACCCTCGCCACCTGGCCCGGCCTCCGGGGCGACTGGAGCACCACCGTCCACCCCACCGTCTACGAAGCCCTCGCCCTCCACGCCGCACTCCGCGTCGCCACCAAGGCCCTCGCCATCCTCTGACCGCATCGCCCCACGACGAGGCCGCCCGGACTCTTCTGGGCGGCCTCGTCGTCGTGGCGTCTGGCCCTATGACGCGGTTTCCCTGACAGGAGCGATCCGCTCGCGGATACTCTCCCCGTACTCCGCCAAGCGCTGGAGCGCGCTGCTTTCGATGATGATGATGTCGTGCCTGCCGGCGAATGCGCGGGCGCGGTCGGTTGCCCAGCCGTTCGTCATCATCACGGCCAGCGTTGCCCGGTGTTCCGGGCGAGCTGTTCCGTTGAACTTGTGTACATCATCCGCTCCGATGACGTTCTTGGCCATTGATGCTGATGTGTGCTTGCACTGAACCACCACCCTGGCACCGAGTTTGTCGGTGGCGATGACGTCTGCGCCCTCATCTCCAGGGCCACCGTGGCGTCGCTCGATGGTGTACCCGTCCCGTTCGAGCAGGGAGGCGACGAACAGCTCGAACCTTCGGTGGCCAAACCCCTTGATGGTCTCCATCGCTGTGGCGTTCCCGCTGGCGATGAATGCCTGGTTCCGGCTTTCCCGTTCGGATAGCGCGCTCATGGTCCGCTCGTACTCATCTCGGATCTGAACGAGCTTCATGCGTTCGGTGCGCAGCCGGCTGTCGAGCTTCATGACCGTGTCACCCGACGATGCCGTCCCCAGAACACGATCCCGCGTACGGCGGCCGAAGTCGTGCGCAATGGTGTCCTGTAACACCTCGCACTGTTTCAGGGCGGCCTGTGCCTCGCGTTGCAGGAGGTTGAGAGCGTCCTCCCGGGCCGATTCCTCATAGAACCGGTCTCTCCGGACCGTCTCCCGGTTCCGCCCACGGATCAGACTTTGCAGGTTCTCCAGGCAGTTGGCGATGTCGGCATCGACGTCAGCCTGATGAGATGTCCAGTCGTCCGCGAGCCGGGCGGCAAGCCGTCCTTCTGCCATCCACAAGAGGGCGTCCGCATGGTCACTCCAGGTGATCTCACCCAGCACTGCGGCTATCAGGGGATCGGGAGCGGCCTCTCGGATAAGGCGCCCTGTCATCTCGGAATGTGAGTGGACTGTCACAATACGAGACTACTGGTGGCCACTGACAGCAGATCCGCCCGCTCCGGGCACGCCGCTCTGGCAGCAGTGCCCGGAGTCGCAGCCCACCCCCTTCATCCCTGCGGGCGCCGTTCGTTCAGGTACATGCCGGTGAAGGCGCCGTCGAAGCCGGTGGCGCGGGCGGCGTCCTCCAAACTCGGGTAGACCGGGCCGGTGGTGTTGCCGCCAGTCATGACCTCGAAGTCGGCGCGGCTGAGTTCGGGCTCATGCCACTGATGGGCACACCGGCAGCGGATGTCGATGCGGTTGCCGTCACAGATGACCATCCAGTCGCGCCGGGCCGAGCAGCTGGGGCAGATGACGACGAGGCCCGTGATGAAGAGTTCCTCGGGGTGGTCAACGCTGCGGATACGGATACGGACGCCGTCGGGGCGGATCTCCTCCTGGAGGCGGCGGAGCGGGTCGTCGCCCGGGGCCGGCACCGGGACCAGGGAATCAGGTGTGGGGGCGGGCTGGGCGGTGGTTCTGGGCAGCTGGTGGGTGTCGTCGTGGATCACGGTTCTCCTCCGGGTCTCTCTTCTTCGAGCCATAGCAGTGGGGGCTGGTGGGAGTCCAGGGGTTTGTGCTGGTCAGCGGCATGGCCGTCGCTGACCGGACAGGCTCGGGATGGTGTGGGCGGGGACCTCGGTGGGCTTCGGGGCCCGGGTGCGGGCCGGGCCGAGGGCCATGGCTGGCTTCGGCGCGGTCGGGAGGTTGGCGGTGTGGCGGATGCGCCAGATGAGGACGTCGTTGACGTTGTCGGCGGTGTCGAGTTCGCGCTGCTCGACCACGGTCTTTAGGAGGGCGCCGGGGTCGTGGCCGGCTGCCTGGGCCTGGTCGAGGGTGGCGATCAGAGCGTCCCAGCCGGTCTCCTGCCGGAGCCGGTCCGCGTACTTGGGAAGAGCGGCAGTCACCGTGGTGGTGTGCTGGTCGCGTACAGAGTCCGGCAGCCGCTCGGCATGATGCCCCATCGCCCTCAACGGCGTTGCGGCGGCACCCTGGTAGGCGGTTCGGAGGTGCTGGGCGGCCTGGCGTGCGGCGGCGGCTTGTTGGGCGTGGCCGTGGGCGGAGTGCCAGCGGGCGGCGGCGAGGGTGACGAGGACGAGGGTCGAGAGGACCATGGCGGTGGTGCCGCCGTCCTCGCCCCGGCCGAGCGCGTCCCCGGCGCGCAGGACTCCCCGCGCAGCGGAGCGGAGGGCGCGGTGTTCGGCTCGGGCGGCGCGCTCGTGGGTCCGGGTGGCACGCTCGAACGCGAGGGCGGCCTGGGACAGCTCCCGGCGGGTGGTGGCCGGGGCCGTCTTGGCGAGGGCGTCCAGGAGTTCTCCGGTGCCGACGAGGTGGGCGACCGCGGTGTCCTCGTCGTCCTGGTCGAGGACGGCGGCGGCCTGTACGGCGGGAGCGACGGCGTCACGGCGGGCGGCAGCCGGGCGCGGCCGGGGTCCCTCCTCCGTGTCCAGAGCACCGGCCTCCAGGCGCTGGCGGATCTTGGGGAGGGAGAGGTCGGGGGCGAGTTTGGAGCCGGAGAACCAGACCGGTTCGCCTGCCCGGTTGCGGTCGCCGGGGAGGGCGACCTTGTAGCCGAGGTTGTCCTCGGACGGAGCCAGGCGTTTCTCAACGCGGAGGCCGGCGGCGGTGAGCCGGGCGAAGAACTCGTCCTCCGTGGCGGCTCCGGCCAGGGCCTGACGGACGGTTTCACGGAGGGTCTCGCGTGGCGGCTCGACCCGCCCGCTGCGCTCCGCCTTCGACCGTTCGGCGCTGGTGGGGTGCTGGGCGGCGGTGCGGTCGCCGGAGTTGAGGCGCTGGAGTCCGAAGTCAGCTTCGATCCGGCGGCACTCGGCCTGGGCCCGGACGGCGTCCTGGTGACGCCGGGGGCTGCGGCCGTCCTGCCGTTTGAGGGTGGCCACGATGTGGATGTGGTCGTCAGCGTGGCGGACGGCGATCCAGCGGCACGCCTGGTCGTCACCGGCTTCGGCGATGCCGGTGGCGTGGACGATCCGGCGGGCGACCTCGCCCCACTCGGCGTCCGACAGGAGGCGGTCGCCGGGGGCGGTGCGGACGGGGCAGTGCCAGACGTGCCGCTGGGGGCGGCGGCCGGCGGGAAGGGCGAGGACGGGGAGGTCGAGCCGGTCGGTCAACTGCTTGAGCGTGGCCGCTGGGTCCCGACCCGGGTCGGGCGCGAGGCCGGGTTCCCAGGCGGCGACAATGTGAGGGTCGGCGTGTTCGTCGCGGCGGCCGGGACCGTAGAGGTAGGCGAGCAGGCCGTAGGTACGGCTGCCGGTGGAAATGTCCGGAACCACGGTCACCGCCGCCGGGCGATCTCGACCGCGGCGCCCTCGACCCGGACCGCCGCTTTGAGTACACGCTCGACCGCGTGGTCGACGCCGTCGCTGTGCCCGCCGGAGTTCAAGACCCTCGCCACCTGGTTGAGGTTGTTCCCGGCGCGGGCGAGCTGGGCGGCGGCGGTCATCAGCTCTGTGACCAGAGCACGCTGGTCGGTCAGCCATGCGCGGGCGTCGTCGTGGGTACGGGCGAGGGCGACGGCGGCATCGGCGAGAAACCCGGCCGTGGTCAGCCCGACCGTACGGGCGGCGTGCTGGACAGCAGCGAGTTCGTCGGCGGTGAGGCGCACGCTGCGGACGTGATCGCGCTGGACGGTCTGGCGCAGGCGCGGGCGCTGGCGACGCGCGGGCGGTTCGGCCTCTCCGTCTTCTGGCTGCGGTCCGCCCCCGGTCGCAGCCTCTCCTCCCGGCGCCCCCTGGTGCCGGGAGGTTTCCTCCGCCCCGTTCGGGGTGGGGGCATGCGCGTCCGAAACTCCTCCGCTGCCCGTGGCTGCGGAGGAGTTTCGGACGCTACAGCTTGCTCGGCCTCGTGCCGGGCAGTCGCCTCCGCACCCGGCGGTGGTGGGCTCGGCCGGTTCGGGCCGGGTCATCGGCGGGTCTCCGGGGCGGTTCGCCGCAGGTCCCGGAGGATCTCGGCGGCGTAGTCGAGGGCGAGGGCCGGGTGGTGCAGGGTCCACGGCCGGCTGGTGGCCGTACGGCGGACGGTCCAGGTCCCGTCCGGGCCGCGCTCGGCATGGTGGAGGTGTCCGTGGCGGTGGAGGGTGGTGATCCAGGCGTCGGCTTCGGCCGGGGTGACCGGGGTGGTGCGCACGAGGGCCTCCGGTACGAGCAGGAGCAGGTGGGCTCGGGGGTTCGGTGTCCGGGTGTCCCGGGTGGGGTGACCGGGCCCGTCAGTGTCCAGCCCGGTCACCCCGTGGGGCCCCGGTCAGCCGGTCGCAGTGACCGGGGCCGGTCGGTTGCCGGGTCGGGCCGGTCGGTTCTCGTCGCGGAGCTGGGTGACCAGGGCGGTCAGCCGGTCATTGGCCAGCGGGATGCCCTGCCCCCGGATGGCGTCCGCGACGATCTGGCGGGTGACCTTGTCCGCCCGGGTGACCGCCGCGCGGGCGATCGGGAGGAGTTCGTCCTCACCCTCCGGCCCGGTCAGCCCGGTCAGCCCGGTCAGCCCGGTCGGTCCGGTGTCCGGGGCCGGTCTTCTGGCCGGTTCCCCGGACGGCGCGGCCTCGTCGCGGCCGGTGTGCTCGGGCTCCGGGTCAGGGAGGATGACCGGGGCCGGGGTGACCGCCGGGATCTCCGGGGCGGAGGGTGCGGGCGGGGTCAGTTCGGCCGCCGGGTGTCCGGCGGTCACCGGGGCCGGTCGGTCAGTGTCCGGCGGGCCGGTCAGCTCCGGACGGTCCCGGTCACTGCCGCCGGTCAGTCCCGGCCGGTCGCTCTCCGGCCGGTCGGTCAGAACCGGGCGGTGGGTGGTGATCCGGTCGGTGCGGACGGTCGGGGTGTCCGGCTGTCCGGAGTGACCGGGCCGGTCGGTGGGTTCCGTGCGGCGGGCGATGAGGATGTAGAGGTGGACGGCTCCGGCGAGGGCGAGCGGGGCGACCGTGGACAGGACGCCGACCGTGAGGTCGCCGAGCTTCAGCCCGCTCCCGGGCGGGCCCTGCTGGTTGAGGCGGACGGCGTGGAGGGCATTGGCCCAGATACTGACCGCGGAGGCGGTGCCGAAGAGGGCCCAGGTGTAGAGGCGGGCGGTGAATGGCGCGGTGCGCAGGACGAGGAGTCCGCGGACGCCGTAGGCGATGAAGCCGTCGATGATCAGGGGGAAGAGGTAGGTGAGGGCGCCCCGGATGTGGATGGAGGCGGCCATCTGCTGGAGGGCGTCGTAGGAGAGGGCGCAGGCGGCGGCGCCGAGGGTGACGACGGCGGCCTTGTCCCAGGCGGTGGTGGCGTGCGCAGGTATCGGTGCCGGAGTGGTCACGCGGCCGTCTCGAGGTCCGTACGGGCCGGGGTCCTGGCCGTGGTGATCGGTGCCGCCTTCGCCGTCGCGGCGGGCTTGGTGTTGCGGTTGCGGATCTCGCGGGCGGCGCGGCGGTAGAGCTTCTGGGCATGCTCCTTGCTGATCTTGAGGAGGCGGGCGAGCTGGTCGGCCGGGACCCCGGCCCGGTAGGCGTCGCGGGCGACCGCGCGGCGCTCGTCGCGGGTGAGGTGGACGTCGCGGCCGGCGAGGGTGGCGTTGATCCGGGTGTAGTCGACGCGCTGCGGGAGCTTGCTGTGAAGGGCGTCGCGTTCCTCTTCGGTGAGGCCGCCCCGGATGCCGTCGCGGTCGCCGTTCTCCAGTGCGGTGTCCAGGCAGGTGCGGCGGACCGGGCACCGGGCGCATAGGGCCTTGGCTGCGGCGATGCGGTCCGTGTCGTCCGGGGCGGGGAAGAAGAGCTCCGGGTCGGTGTGAGGGCTGGTTCGACAGGCGGCCTGGTCCTGCCAGGTGTGGTCGCCGAGGGTGCGCGGCTCGTGGGTGGTGGCGCTGTGCATGCGTGGTCTCCAGAGGATCCCGGGGCAGGAGTGTGCTCGTCCGGGGTCGGTGAAGGCGGGTCCGTTGTGGTCGGGGCCCGGTGGCGGCAGGTGGGTCAGGCTGCTGCGGCGGCGGGGTGGCGTCGCCCGGCGGCGTGTGTGCGTCTGCGGTCGGGGCCGTCGAGGATGACCTTGTCGGCCATCTCGGTCAGCCGGGAGGCGACGCGGTCGCCGATGTGGGCGCGGAGGTCGGCCATGCCGAGGTTGGTGGTGACCAGGGTCGGGAGGAGTTCGTTGTAGCGGCGGTTCATCAGCCGCATCGTGATCTCCTCGGTCCACTCGGAGTACTTCGCGGCCCCGAGGTCGTCGATGATCAGCAGCGGGCAGCGGGCGAGGTCCCGGAGTTCGCGTTCGCCGTCGTGCCCCGGGCGGGGGCGGAGGTCGGCGTAGAGGTCGGCGGCCGTGACGGCCTTCCAGCGGAGGCGGACCCCGGCGCCGATCAGGGAGCGGACGGCGCCGTACGCCTGGTGGGTCTTGCCCGTGCCGGTGGTCCCGGCGATCAGCAGCGACCGGCCCTGCGCGATCCCCGGCGCACCGCCCGGACCGGGCCGTCCAGCTGCGGCGATCTCGCAGACCCAGGCGGCGACCGCCGGGTGGTCGGCGACCGCGGTGCGGTAGCGGGCGGGGATGCGGGACTCAGCGGCGAGCAGTGCCGGGACCGGCTCCGGGCCGGCGACCGGCGTGCTGGTGGGGTCGATGCCCCGGGTGGTGAGGATGTGGGCGAGGCGGCGGGCGAGGCCCCCGACGGGCTGGGGCTGGGCATTGGGTGTGCGCATCACAGCTCCTCGGCGTAGGCGGCGGCAGGGTCGGCGGGGTTCGCCCAGGCCCGGCGTGCGGGCACGGTAGCCGGGAAGCCCGGCCGGTCCAAGCCGCCCCCGGCGTTCATCGCCTCGTGGACCAGGCTCGGCAGGGTGCTCGGGTGCAGGCCCCTGGCCCGGTGGCGAGCGAGCCCGGCGCGGACGTGGTCCGGGTCGATGCCCTCCGCCAGCAGCCGGGCGGTCTCCCGCCCGAGGTGCCCCAGCACCCCGCTCGGGGGCCGGTGAGTGCAGGCCGCCTCGTACTCGTCGATGAGCTGCTTCGCCGAGGAGGTCCGGGGTGCGGGGGCGCTCGCGCCCCGAGCAGTTGTTCCTAGGTCCAGGTTCCTAGGTCCTAGATCCGGACCATGAGTCCTCACTGAGGGCTCACTGAGTGCCGTTTGACCTGCGGTTTTGTCAGGTGCTGCGGATTGCGTGAGGGCTCCGTGAGGGCTCACTGAGCACTCAGTGAGTACTCCGTGAGTCCTCACCGCATCCTCCGTGAGGGCTCCGTGAGCCATCACGGCCGGCTCCGGTACTGCCGTGGTCACGGTCGGCACAGCGGGGGCGGTGGGGGTTTCGTGGTGGGGGCAGGGCGGGGTCCGGACCCCGGAGGGCCGGTTGATCCTCTGGTGCCTGCGGAAGGAGACGATGTGGGCATAGTGCCGGTCTTCGCCGTCCTCGTGGACCGTGTAGCGGCAGACGAGGTTGTGGGCGGCGAGCTGAGTGAGGTCGTCCTCGACGCCGAGGGGGCCGTGGCCGGGGCGGTAGGACCAGAGGGCTCCGGCGAGGACGGCGGGCTGGTCGCGGAAGCGACCATGGTCGTCCGCCTCGGTGAGCAGGCCGAGGAAGGTCCGTTCGGCAGAGAGGGAGACCGCGGCGAGGGACTCGGACCGGAATGCCTCCGGTTTGATGGTGCGGATGCGCGGCATCGTCAGCGGCCCCCGCCCGTGGTGGCGTACGCCTTCGCGGCGGGGCGCAGGGTGCCGGCGGCGAGGTCGAGGTCGTGGGCCTCGGCCCAGTCGACGTCGGGGTGGGCGCGGATGATCCAGCGGGCGGCGGTCAGCCCCTTCGCCCGGGTGACCGACAGGAGGCGGCCGTACTCGTCGTAGGCGCGGAGGTGGGGGCTGGGCCACTTCTGGGCGGGGTCGCACTGGGAGACGCGGGCGGTGGCGGCTTGGGGGATCATCGCGGCGATGACGCGGGCGAGCCGGAGGACCCGGTCGGGGGCCGGGGCGGTGGCCCTTCCGTTCTGGTGCGTGGGCATGCAAGAATTCCCTACTTGTAGGTGGAGCGGGGCGGCCTTTCTCGTCGAAAAGGTCGGCCGGCCCGCTTCGGTTATGTGCACCCTTCGGGGTGTCGGCGGCGCTCGGGAGCGGCTAACTCCTGGGCGCCGTTTCCGTTTCCCCGGCTTGTGGCGGTGGGTCGTTCACCGTCATCCCCCTTCTTCTCGTTGGTTCCCCGGCTGTCGTTGCCGGGACCAACAACATATGCACACTCCGTCCAACACTCCAGCGCACGCAGGGGGTTGGGGGCATCGACACCAACACGACATCTGCATCTGGAGGATGTGGCCGAACGCGCCGTCCGACCGGGTCCGGCCCTTCCGGGAAGCCTCGTTCGCCGCGATATGCGGGACCGGTCCTGATTCTCCCGATGGCGGGGTGTCAGCGAGCGGGGTCCGGCGGCGGCCCGGTGCGCGGGCAGGTGGCGGGCCGGACTGTGGCCAGCGCCGGAGCAGCCGGGCAGGGGGCCGGCGGTCGTGTCCAGGGAACGACGCCATGCCTCATTTACTTCACCCTCCCGGTCTGCTGACTGCCCCGTCGATCACCGGGCCCTTTGGTTTTAAACCGAGTGTCATCCCCCCGTCAACGCCTTGTGGAACCGCCGGAATCACCCCTGCCCGCAAGTTATAAGAGCCGTTTCGGAGCCCGCCAGTAGCGTCAATTCCCTTGCCCGCAAGAGGGGTTACCCGCGTAGAGTTCCGAAGTATTTCAAGATCGAGTAATTCTGCTGCATCGCTGCCGGGGTGAGCGTGCACAGAAAAATGGGCGTGCCAAAAATCTGGGCACGCCCTCGAATAAGTCATACGAATGTCCAGTGCGACCCGAAATCAACAAGATCGCCACCCCGGCTGCCGGGGGTATTGGTTCAATGTCGAACAAAGCAGGAAGTGGGGGTCTCAGTCAATCCCCGGGGCGATCAATTCATGATCGCTTTGCGCATCCTTTACTCTGGTTACTGACACGTAGGGCGGGGGCACCACAAGTGCTCCCGCCCTTTTTCGTGCGCCCGGACATCCCCGGCACCCGAAATGCCCCCACACCCCCTGGAGGAACCCCATGGTCGACGGCGCCTTCGCGCCCTGCCCGGACACCGGCTCCGAGCCGCTGTCCCCAGGACAGCTCCTCGGCCACCCCGGTCTGCTGCGCGCCTGGCGCGCGGTCGCCGGGGAGAAGCTCGGTCTGGGCGGGCCTCTGCCTCAGGTGGATGTCGCCACAGCCATCGGGCGGAGCCGGGGCTGGTACCAGAACCTGGAGAACGGCGCCCGGCCCAAGATCGACAAGACGGTCCTGGACGCGCTGGCGAAGGTACTGCTGCTGGGCCGGGACGAGCACCAGGCGCTGGTGCTGGCGCTCATGGACGGCGCCCTGACCACGATCCCGGACAGCTTCGGCGACGCGACCGTGCGGCGCGACCTGCAGATGATGCTCGACCAGCAGCTCCCCAACCCGGCGTATCTGACCGACCGGGTGTGGAACATCATCGGCTACAACGCCGCCATGGCCGCCCTGTGGCCCTGGGTGAAGGAGCCCGGCGCGAACCTGATCCGCTGGGCCATGCTCAGCGACGAGGCCCGCCTCCAGTACGTCGACTGGCACCACCACGCCACCGAGTACGTCAAACTGCTGCGGTTCGCCAGCGCCCAGTACCCGCACGACGCCGAGCTGTCCAAGCTGATCACCGATGTGAAGGCCGACCTCGTCTGCGGCCGGTTCTGGAACACCGACATCGCCGCCGTCTCCGAGTCCCGCGACGGACACCTGTTCAAGATGATCCTGCCCTCCATGGACCACCAGCCCATCGAGGTCATCAGCCACGTCCTGTTCCCGGTCTCCCTGCCCGGCGCCCGCGCCGTGATCATCACCTGGGCCGGAACCGACGAGGACGCCACCCCGACCGCCACGGTGACCGGTCAGCCGACCGATCGCACCCCGGAACGCCCCTCCATGCCCTGGCCCGGCCTGCCCTTCGCCGCCGAGCGCACCGCGAGCCCCCGCCTCACCGCCACCCCGGCCGAAGCTACCGAGCTGGCCGGCCCCCACGCCGTCCCCCTGCCCCGGCTCAGCAACCTGGTCGGCGGGGACAACTGCCACCTCGTCCTGGACCCGGACGCCGGAGACGTGATCCGCTCGACCCGCCACGCGGACGGCGAATGGGACTTTTCCGAGATCTCCGCCGCCGACCTCCTCCAGCAGCTCCCCGCCAAGGCCCCGGCCGGCGACACACTGGCCGAGTACAAGCTCCTCCTCAGGGCCGCCCTCCCCGAGAATCCCGCCGCAGCCGCCTGCGCCTGTGACACCCGGCTCCAGGAAGCACGGGACCGGTTGGAGGCCCTGGCCCAGGTCCGCCGCGAACTGCTGGCCAGCCTCGGAGCCTCCCGTACGGCGTAGGCGGGCAGCGCCCCTTCGCACATCCCTCCGGCCGACCCCAGCCCCGGACCGGTCGGAGGGGCGCGGCGTTGTGGAATTCCGGGCGGTGATCATGGGTGCTCGGTAGGGTCGGTGCTCTTGGACGGTGACGGACAGGAGTGTGCCGATGCAGTCTGGCGAGCAGTCTTCCCGGTCGGGTTCGCGGGTCGATCCGTGGCGCGGGCACTACGCGGCACGGGCGGCGGGGATGGTCGCATCCGAGGTGCGGGCGCTGTTCGCCGTGGCGTCGAGGCCGGAGATCGTGTCGCTGGCGGGCGGGATGCCGAACGTGTCGGCACTGCCGATGGACTCCATCGGCACGCTCATGGGCGAACTGGTGGCGGAGCGGGGGCCGGTGGCGCTCCAGTATGGCTCCGCGCAGGGAGATCCGGGGCTGCGGGAGACGATCTGCGAGGTGATGGCGGCCGAGGGCATCGACGGCCACCCGGACGACGTCGTGGTCACCGTCGGCTCCCAGCAGGCCCTCGACCTGGTGACCCGGGTGTTCGTGGACCCCGGGGACACCGTGGTCACCGAAGCCCCGACCTATGTCACCGCCATCGGTGTCTTCGCCGCCTACCAGGCCAACATCGTCCACGTCGCCATGGACGAGGCCGGTGTCGTACCCGAGGCCCTGGCCGAGACCTTCGCCCGGCTGGAGCGCGAGGGGCGTCCGGCGAAACTCTTCTACACCGTGCCGACCTTCCAGAACCCGGCCGGTGTCACCCTCTGTGCCGGGCGCCGCCCCCAGGTGGTGGAGATCTGCCGCCGGGCCGGGGTACTGCTCCTGGAGGACAACCCGTACGGCCTGCTCCATCTCGACGGCGACGAGCCGATGCGGGCCCTGCGCGCGGACGCCCCGGACGACGTGATCTATCTGGGCTCGTTCTCGAAGACGCTGGCGCCAGGGCTGCGGGTCGGCTGGGCGCTCGCCCCGGCGGCCGTACGGGAGAAGCTGGTGCTCGCGGCCGAGAGCGCGATGCTCTCGCACTCCGTCTTCAACCAGCTCGCCGTCGACCGCTATCTGCGCACCCAGCCCTGGCCGGAACAGATGAAGGACTTCCGGGCGATGTACCGGGAGCGGCGGGGTGTGATGCTCGACGCGCTGGAGAAGTACATGCCGCCGGGGGTGACATGGACCCGGCCGGCCGGGGGTTTCTTCGTCTGGGTGACCCTGCCAGAAGGGCTGGACTCCAAGGCGATGCTGCCGCGCGCGGTGCAGTCCCGGGTGGCGTACGTCCCCGGTACCGGGTTCTACGCGGACGGCGGGGGACGGCAGGCGATGCGGCTGTCGTACTGCTACCCGCCGCCGGAGCGGATCCGGGACGGAGTACGGCTGCTGGCGGACGTCATCGGCGCCGAGCTGCGGCTGCGGGACATCTTCGGCACCTCCGCCCCCGCGAACAGCACCGGGCCCCAGGCCCCCGGCCCCGACCAGGCATGACCACTGAGGGAGAACGAGGAACCATGACCGATCTGCGGGTGGTCGTCATCGCGGGGGGCCTCTCGCCCGAGCGCGAGGTGTCCGAGAAGTCCGGCACCAGGGTCGCCGACGCGCTGCGCCGGGCCGGGGTCGAGACCGAACTCCGCGATGTGGGGACGGATCTGCTGCCCGCGCTCGCCGATGCCCAGGGTTCCGTGGTCTTCCCGGTGTTGCACGGGGTGGCCGGCGAGGACGGCACCATCAAGGAGATCCTCGAACTGGCCCAGGTGCCATACATCGGGGCCCGTCCCGGGGCGTGCCGTGCCGCGTTCGACAAGGCGGTGGCGAAGGAGGCGTTCACCCGAGCCGGGCTCTCCACCCCAGCATCGGTGACGCTGCCGAAGGAGGCGTTCCACGACCTGGGCGCCGCCGCGCTCACCGCCCGGATCACCGAACGGCTGGGCCTGCCGCTGTTCGTGAAACCGCGGGCGGGCGGCTCCGCGTTCGGAGTGAGCCGGGTGGATGCGGCCGAGCGGCTGCCGGAGGCGCTGATGGCGTGCTTCGCCTACCACGACGAGGCCCTGATCGAACGTCTGGTGACCGGCACGGAGATCGCCGTCGGCGTGGCCGACCTCGGCGAAGGACCCTTCGCCCTTCCGGCCGTGGAGATCGTCGCGGAGGGACTGTACGACTACACCGCCCGCTACACCCCTGGCGCGGTCGAGTTCCACCGCCCCGCCCGGATCCCCCCGGCCGCCGCCGAGGAAGCGGCCCGGGTCGCCGTCGCCGCGCACCGGGCCCTCGGTCTGCGGGACCTCTCCCGTACCGACGCCATCGTCACCCCCGAGGGCGAGGTGGTGGTGCTGGAGACGAACGTCGCCCCCGGGATGACGCTGACCAGCACCTACCCGATGGCGTTGAAGGCGGCCGGGCTCGGCTTCGGCGACTTCTGCCGCGACCTGGCGGCAGCGGCCGAACAACGCCACCGCGCCTGAACCCGGCCCGTTCTCGCTGCTTCTTCAGCGGCGGATCACGGATGGCTGGAGGCAGGGTTGACGGAGGGGGGCACGGGGGCATGATCCAGTGGCTGAACATCCGGGGCGCCAGCCGGTGGGAACGCTGGGGCGCCACAGCAAGCGGAAGCAGGGGTTATGGCACAGGGCACGGTGAAGTGGTTCAACGCGGACAAGGGCTTCGGATTCATCTCCCAGGATGACGGGGGGCCCGATGTGTTCGTGCACTTCAGCTCCATCCAGACCAACGGCTACAAGTCGCTGGAGGAGAACCAGCGGGTCGAGTACTCCATCACCCAGGGCCCAAAGGGGCCCCAGGCGGAGAATGTGGTTCCCCAGGGCTGAGGCATGTGTGTCCGAGTGCCGCGGCGGCCCGTATACGTACCGTCGCGGCACTGCCCGCTGTGCGACGGAAGCCGGGCACCCTCCGGCCCCGTCGCAGAGCGAAACGGTGACCCCTGCCCCACGAACAACGGATCACCCAGCCTGCGGCGTTGAGATTACAGAAGCACCTATTTCCGGACGGGCCGCTGTATGAGGCGCACCCCCTGACGGCTGACGATTTGGATCGCCTCGTCCGCGGCGGCGCTGGTGCGGTACGGACTGTCCCCGGCGGCAACGCGGCGGATGATCTCGACCTGCCAACCGGCCGGGCGTCGGCTGAAGGAGCGGACGAGGGCGTCGGTGTGCTGGTCGGCCGTGGAGGTGGTCGGGGCCGATGTCTTCTCGGCGTGGGTCAGGACGCTGGCGAACAGGAGGCGGCGTCGTCCTTTGCGGGGCGGTCGCGGCGGGGGTTCCATCTCACGCATGATCCTGATCTTCCAGGGGTGGGGCAGGGCCTGGTAGCGCTGCCAGAGCTGCTGGGCGGCTCTGCCGTACTGCGACCGTCGGGGTGGTGCCTCGGGCCAGCGGCTGGAGGCGCCGGTGTCGCAGCTCCGGGCCCAGTGGGCTGCTTCGCCGATCAGTTCGGTGATCTCGCCCCCGACGCATTCGGTTTGGCCCTGGGTGACGCAGGCGCGGCTGACCTGGAGCCCGTGGGCGACGAACCAGGAGATGGCGGCGTGGTCGCGGGCGGGCAGGGCGTCCCAGAGGCAGCGGAGCGTCAGCTCTCGCCATAAGAGGGGGCCGATGTCCCGGGCGGCTGCGGCCCCGTCAGTGATGGTGGTGGTCGTCTCCCAGGCGGCGAGGAGGTCGAGTGCGCTGCGCACACGGTCGAGGGTGTGGGGTGGCAAGAGGGTTCCATCGGTCGGTGGCCGGTCGGGGACGGAGAGGCCCCGCGTCCCGGGAGGCGCAGGACCGGGACTCGGGGAGCTTCCAGGGGGCTGCGGTTGCTAGCCGTGGCCGGTGCGCCGGTAGAGGGTGATGTGCTTGGGGCTGGTGCCGGGCTCGTAGGGGGCACGGTTCCAGTCGGACCAGCGTTCGCGCAGGGCGAGGCCGGCGTCGGCGGCGAGGACGTCGATCTCCTCGGGCTGCCAGTAGCGCATCTGTCCGGGCAGGACGCGGGGCGGGGCTCCGTCGGCGAGGACGACCTCGTTGTAGTGGAACTCCCCTTCCTCCTGGTAGTTCTCGGCGGTGAACAGGACGCTGGTGCCGGGGGCGAGGCGCTTGAGGGAGACGGTCTGCCGCTCGGGGAAGACGCCGGGGTGCGGTCCGTCGGGCAGGCGCTCGCCGGGGCGGGGGACGAAGGTCTCGATCAGCAGGACGCCCGCCGGGGTCAGCATCCGGGCCGCCCGGGTGAGGAACGCGCGCTGGGTGTCCTCCCGGGCGAGGAGGAAGAAGGTGTTGAAGCAGGCGAAGACCAGGTCCACCGGGGTGGCGTGAACGTAGTGGGCGGCGTCCGCAGTGACGGGGGTGATGGGCAGGCGGCCGGTCTTCTTGGTGAGCCGGTCGGTCATCTCGGCGGCAGCGTCGACCGCGACGACGGGGACCCGCTCCGCCAGCGGGAGGGTGACCCGTCCGGTGCCGGAGCCGATCTCCACGGCCGGGGTGTCGCCCGCGAGCGCGGCCAGGAGCAGGATCTGCTCCGGGGGCGGGGTGAAGTCCCCGTACAGGTCGTCGTAGCGGTCGGCGGCGCGCTCGCCGTAGGTGTCGCTCTCGTACGTCACGGAGCAGTCCTCTCTTCTGGGTCGCGGGGACCCGGCAGGGTCGGCGGCTGCCGGGGGACAGGGACGGGCGGTGGCCCGGAACCGGTCAGGTGGCGCGCTTCCTGGTGCGGCTCCGGTTGTCGCCGCCGCGTCCGCGGAGGGTGACGTCGTCGTGCTCGGAGAGCGTGCGGTGGACGAAGCCGTACGAGCGGCCGGTCCTCGCCGCGATGGCGCGGATGCTGGCGCCGTCGTTGTAGGCGGTGGCGATCTTCGGGATCGCGCTGGCCGCGACCTCAGGGGAGAGGCGCTTCGCGTAGGGCAGTTCGGGCAGGGCGTCCATGGCGTCGGACACGGATCTCTTCTCTCTGGTATGTGCGGGCAAGCCGGTCAGGGAAGCCGGGCGAGCAGACGGGTGGTCTCCTCGCCGGGTCGTGGAGGTTCGTCCAAGGCAGCGGCCTGTTGGAGCATGTGCTGGGCCAAGCCGTGGCCCGGGGCAGGTCGCCGCCGTCGAGGGTGGCCCCGCTGGCGGTGAGGGAGGCGAGGGCGGTGCCCTCGTGGTTGCCGCACGCGTCCCAGAGGGTGATGGCTTGGCCGAGGCAGAAGGGCGCGGGGTCGGCGCGGGCGTCCTGGTGGTGGCACAGGGCCTGTCCGAAGGCGCCCCGGCCCTCGTCGTGGTCGTCCCGGGCCGTACGGGCGGACTGCTTCAGATCGGTGAACCAGCCCAGGGCATCCGCAGTGGCGCCGAAGGTGAGCAGCCCGGTCGCGCCGCAGAAGAGCATCTCCCGTTCGGGCAGCGAGCCCAGGAACCGGTATGCGCGCCGGACGTCGGGGGCGAGCTTGGCGTATCCACCATCAAGTACGGCGGGGACGGGCATGGTGTCTTCCCGGAGGCGGGGGCCGGTCACGGAGTGAGGACTTCCGCGAGACGCCGGTAAGCGAGGCTGATCAGGAGGATCGGGTGGTCGGACAGACCGGTGGTGTCGATGACGCGGAAGTCCTCAACCGCGGAGAGCACACCGGCGCTCGCGTACACCCGGTCGATCCGGCAGGGCCCGCCCTGGTCCGGGTAGCCGGGGGCCGGGGCCAGCACGTCGGTGCGGCCGGTGGTGGCGGCGAGGTGGCGTGCGATGTCCTCCAGGTCGGCGTCCCGCAGGGCCCGGTCGCTGTAGGTGTCCGGGACCAGCTCGCCGGACTCGGTGGTGGTGAACCGGTGCCGGATGTGGGAGCGGTCTTTGATGGTGCTCGGGTCCGGCGGCGGAACGTCCCCTTCGGCACCGGGCTCGGGGTACGAGTTGGCGTCCAGAACCACCAACGCCTCCCGGGGGCGGCCGTTGGGGAACTTCTCGGTGCGGTCGGCCGGGTCCCGGCGGTCTGCGGCCTTGGTCAGCTCTTGGGCCTCCAGCTCCCGGGCCTGGGGCGAGGCGTAGTGGTGGTGGGCGACGGTGAATACCAGCTCCCGTCGCGCCTCCGGGGTGCCGGTCAGGCGGAGGTCTACGGAGGTGGGCGGGCAGCCCCAGGGGCTGCCGGGGGGTGCCGGGTCCGTGCGGCGGACGGGCCGGAAGACGTCCGGGCGGACGAACACGGCGGTGCGCAGGTCGGCGACCGCGGGGCCACCCAGGATCGCCCGGGGGCGGAGAAGCGGTTCCCCCTCCGGGGTGAGGGCCTCCTCGATGCCGAACAGGAACTCCTCGCTCGCGCCCGTTCCCCGTACCTCGGTCCGCCCGACCAGGTGCGGATCCAGGCTGCGCAACAACGCGTAGTAGCCGTACCGGGCGCGGGCGTTGCCGCCTCCTTCCAACTGGAAGTTCCCGAAGGCGATGCGGATCGTGTCCGGCGGCGTGTGCACGGCGGGGCCTCTTTCGACGGGCTGAGCGGAAGGGATGGGGCGGTGGGAATCAGGCGGCGCTGATGCGGCGGCGCGGCGCCCGGGCCCGCGCGGGAGCGGGAGCCGCTGCCGGTGCGGGGGCGAGTACCGGGGCCAGGGCCGGGGTGCCGGTCAGGACGGCGGCGAGGTCACCCACGGTGTAGTCGTGGTGGGTCTGGGGCGGGGTGAGCCAGTGGATGTCCCAGCAGCGGACCGCGACGGCCGGCGGGACTTCGACCGTCACGCCGGGGCGCAGGAACCGGGTGCCGGGCACCGCCCAGTGCTCCCGCCGGGCGCTGCGGGGTATGAGGAAGGTGACGACGCGGGCGTACGGGTTGACCACGACAGGTCCCTGGGCCAGCTCCGGGTGGGCGCGAAGGGTCCACAGGG
This sequence comes from Streptomyces sp. NPDC003691, assembly GCF_053981115.1. Lineage (NCBI taxonomy): Bacteria > Bacillati > Actinomycetota > Actinomycetes > Kitasatosporales > Streptomycetaceae > Streptomyces > Streptomyces sp. NPDC003691. Next base: position 43,231 of record NZ_JBSFNQ010000011.1, read on the forward strand.
CGGGCTCGTAGGGGACGCGGACGGTCTGGAAGTGCTCCCCGTTGGGGACCTTGCTGACTTCCGTGGCGTGGATCCAGCTCTCGTACCGTCCCCCGTAGGCGGGGTAGTCGAGGCCGTTCTCGTGGAGATACTCGCCGATGATCCCGCGCTGAGCGGTGGTGGTCTGGGCGGGGGAACGCATGGGACTGCCTTCCTCGGCTCTGCGGCCGGGGTGATGGAGGGGATGCCGTACGGTCCGCTGTCGGCAGCGGGCAGCGACGTGGGAGTTACGCAGCGGCGGTCTGGGCCCTGGGCACCGGGGCGATGGCCTGCAGGTTGGGCAGCAGCTCCCCGGTGTCGTCGAAGTGCACGACGCCGTTGCACAGGAGGGCCCAGCCGGTGACGCAGTCCCGGCTCAGGGTGACGGCGGCGGACCGGTCGGCGGCCTCGGCGGCAGGGCACGGCGTCCGGTGCGCACACGCACGGCCGGGCACCCGCTTCGTCTCGGTTTCGGGCACGGCGACATCACCTTTCGGCAAAGGGGTGGGCAGTCTCGGGCAGCCGCCCGGGGACCGGGAAACGGCAAGGTGCTACGGGGTGATGTGCAGAAGGATCGGTCAACTCGCCAGGGAGGTCATCCAGAGGGCCGCCTCTGCTGGCCGGACACGAGCCGGTGCGGGAGGCGCGGGCCCGGTGCGGGCGGGCCGGTCCGCGGGGACGGCGGCCACTGCCAGGCAGCGCAGGATGTCCTGCGTGACGTCCACCAGGTCGTCCAGATACCGCCGCGCCTGGGTCATGGTGAGTGCTTCCCCGGCCTCCAGCAGGTGCTCCGCGCGCCGGAGCGCCCGGAGATCACGACGGCGGGGACTGGCACGAGACCGATCCCGCAGTACGGGGACCAGCTCTTCAATCTGCTTCCTGAGCCGTACGGTCAGTTCCCGCATCACCGGACCAGTCACACACGGGCCCTCGCCCCGTACGGCTTCGAGGGTCGCCCATGCCGCAGGGAAGAAGCCCGGCTGGTACGCCTTGATCCCCGCGAGCAGCCGCTCCAGGGTCTCCCGGTCGAGAGGCGGCTTCCACCGCTCCACCGCCAGGCGTTGCGGTACGCGGCGCGAGTGCCCCTGGTCGGGTCCCGTCACGACGGTTCCCCGTCCCGTTCTTCGCAGGCCGGGAGTTCGCACCAAGTGCGTGTGCCGTCCTCGCTGGTCCCCCAGGCGCTGGCCAGGTGCTCGATCAGCACCATGCCCCGGCCGCCCTCCTCGTATGGGTCGGCCTGCCTGCGGACCCGTGGCCGGCTGCGGGAGCCGTCGGCGACTTCGATGCGTACGGTCGTCCCTGCGTACGAGATCGAGAAGCCCACGGAGGAACCGCTCCCGTTCTCGATGGCGTTGGTGACCAGCTCGCTGATGATCAGCTCGGCGCTGTCCACGGCCTGCACCAGACCCCAACTGCGGAGGGCCGCACGTCCGATTCGGCGCATCTGCGAAACGCGCCGAGCGTCGCCGGGGCGCATCTGCTCTCCGACCGCAGGGTGGTAGCACTCGAACTCGACGGCATGGCGTCCGGCTGACGGACGGGGTCGCCGAGGGGCGGCAGCCACTACGGCCGTCACCGTGCTCGCCTCATGAGGAACCTCCGGCTCGTCGACACTCCGATTCCCACCCGCACGGCACTCGGACGGCCACTGCTGGATGGCTCATGCACGGGACCTCCTGCTGATGGCAGGCGGTACATCCCGTAGGCCGTCCCTTTCCGGGACGAGTCGGGACCCGGGCTCCCCTGGTCGATTGGGTGCGGGGTCCAGCGAAGCGTGGTGATCAGCTGTGGTGAAGACTGCACCGGGGATGCACTCGGGCACGGGAATGCACACAGGTTGCACGGCGAGGAGACAGCTATGGAGAGGGTGTACGGCGGATCGGTTCCTGGCTCAGCGCGATCCCTCGAAGGTCGCCACTATGTGATCACTGGTGGTTCGCGTGGACTGGGGGCGACCGTCGTCCGGTCACTGCTCGGCGAGGGAGCTCGGGTGTCCGTGTGCGCCCGGCGGGCGGAGGGACTCGACGCTCTGAACGCCTCGATCCAGCAGGACGGCCACCGTGCTCTGTTCGCCCAGGTCGTGAACGTGGCCGAGCCGACGGCTCTGGAGGGGTTCATCGACGCCGCCGCGGCGGAGCACGGTGGGCTCCACGGCGCCGTGGCCTGCGCGGGCGGGGCCTCGGGCCGGGGTATCGGAGCGGCTTCGGCGGACGACTGGCGAAGGACCTGGGAGCTGAACGCGGGGCACGCGGCCACCCTCGTCTCCAGCGCGGCGCCCCATCTTCGCGCCGCGGGCGGCGGCTCCATCGTGGTGGTCTCGTCGATTTCCGGCTGGAAGCCCGGCCCTCAGGCCCAGTACGGCTCCGCCAAGGCGGCGCAGATCCATATGGTCGCCTCACTGGCGCGCGAGCTGGGCCCGGACGGCATCCGGGTGAACGCGGTGTCACCCGGCTCGATGCTCATCCCGGGCAAACGCTGGGACCGGATGCGGCGGGAGGACCCCCCGGCCTACGAGCGGTTCCTGGACGAGTTCCCCGCACGCTCCCTCGTCGCCCCGGAGGAGGTCGCGGAGGTGGTCGCCTTCCTGCTGTCCGAGCGTTCCCGTGGGATTTCGGGGGCGAACATCCCGGTGGACCGGGCACAGAACGCCCCCACTCCCGAGGGCTATTGAGGCTTCAGGCGCTCACTCCGAGCACCGGCTTCGCCCTGCGCTCGAACTCGCGCACCGAGGGCTCCTGCCGGTGCGGGACGAGCCGCAGCCGGAAGTCCCGCAGGGCCTGGACGGAGCGCTCCGAGTGCACCCCTTCGAGCCCGTCCAGAGCCCGGGTGGCTGTTCCGAGCGCCTCGTCCAGGCGGCCCTGCTGGAGACGGGCGGTGGCGAGCACGGATCTGCTGATCGCTTGCCGTCGGCGGCGTTCCGCGTTGGCGTCCACGGATGCCTCGGCGAGCCGTTCCGCCGACGCCGCCTCCCCGAGGTCCCGGTGGCAGAGCGCGGCCTCGGCCTCCAGATAGTGGGCGTCGAGGAAGCGGACCCATACGGATTCCTGGGACGCGCCCCTGCTTTGGTCGAGGGCGTTGGTCGCCGCGTGCAGGGCCGTCGTGGCGGCCCTGCCGTCTCCCAGGGACGCGTGCCCGCGGGCGGCCATGGCGTGCAGGCGCATCAGCCCGAGAGGACTCCCGGCCGACTTGGCGGTGGCGAGTCCCGCGCGTGCCAGTGCGACACCCTCCTGCGGATGGCCGAGGCTGGTGCACAGGTGGGAGAGGCCGGCGAGGATCTGTCCGCCGAGTACGCGGTCGCCGCCCTCACGGCACAGACGTAAAGCCTGGATCATATGGCGCTGGGCCAAGCCGTAGTCCGCCGAGTCGTACGAGCTCCAGCCCGCCATCGCCGCGAGTTTCGCCGCAGAGGTGAAGAGCTGTTTGCGCTGGTGGTGCGCGGTGCCTCGCTTCTGGAGCATCGGAACCACCTCGATGGTGAGGTAGTTGACGATGCTGGTGTGGACCCCGACCCCGCCGTACGTGTTGTCCATCTGGTCAAACATCTCGATCATCGCGTGGACCTGTTCCACCTGGCCGCCGCCGGCGACCACGGCCAGCGTGGGTGCCTGCTCTTCTTCCAGCAGCCACAGCAGCCACTCGCGCTGGGGTTCGACCAGCGCGGACGCGACGAAGGGCACGCTCCCGAGCAGACTCCGCCGGGAGACCGCGGTGGACCCGAGCTCCGCAAGCGTGTGCAGTGATTCACCCACGTCATCACAGTAGGCGAGAGCACGCGCGACGACGGGTCTCTGGACAGCGGTCGTCATGCCGATGTCCGTGGGGGTGACCGTCCTCTTCAGCATGTCCGAGAGAGCGGCGGCGATGAACTCGGGGGCTCTGCCCCGCGGCTGCATCCCCTGGAGCCACCGTGTGACGGACGCCTTGTCGTAGCGCATCACCACGCCCTGGCGGTGGGCGAGTTCCACGACCCGTCTGGCCAGAGCCGCATGCGAGCAGCCAGCCTCTTTCAGTACGGCCTGAAGCGCCGTGTTGGCTCCTGTTCTCGCTGTCCCACCGCTCATGTACCGATGATGCCCAACCGGCCACGCTCTGTCGTTGCCAGCCCACCGTTCGGGCCCGTTTACAACCCCCGTACAACCGAACAACCGCAGCGCCCACTCCTGGACCGGAACGCTGCCGCTGAGACTGAGGCAGCCGGGCGCACCAGCTCCGGCCATCGCATGAGCGCGCGCTAACGGCGAGGAGAGACGGGCATGTCGCAACCGGTCGCTGTGATCCTGGACTGCTTCACCGTGGAGCCGAGCGGCCTGGGGGTTCCGCCGTACGTATCGACGTACGTGCGCACCGTCTGGTCCGCTCTGCGGGCGGCATGGCCCGAGGCCGACGTTCGGTACGTGACCATCGACGATGTCCGCTGGTGCCGGTCGGGCGGGAAGCCCGGTGTGCAGCCCCCGTTGTCCGACCCCCTCACGTACTCCGCGACCGTCAACCGGGACGGAGCGCTCGACCTCTTGCGACGGGCCGCGAGGGTCGTCGTCATCGCGGGTGACAAGGTCCCCTCGGTCCATCTGCATGCCGTCAACGCCGGGATCGAGGAAATCTCCGAGGTACTGGAAGGCGCACCCGGTCGGCGCGTGCTCCTCGGCCCGATGGCGGCGTACGTCCTGGCTCCTCCCCTGTCCGACAAGTACGCGGGGCTGTTCGACGCCGTGCACACGCATACCGTCACGGCGGCGAACCTCACCTCGGGCAGCCGGACTCCGGCGGCGTACGGCGTTCTGCGAGGCAGCCGTGACAGCTTCTCGGGGCTGGTGGAGCAGATGCGGTGGCGGCCGATCGCGGAGCTGGAGCTGTACCGCGGCTGCACCCGGAGGCGGTTCTGCTCGTTCTGCAACGAGCCCGGGAAGTCTCCGCTCGTTGCCTTCCGGAACGTGGAGGACGTGATCGAGGAGGCGGTCCTCCTGTACGACGCGGGGGTGCGCAACTTCCGCCTGGGCCAGCAGACCTGCTTCTTCTCGTACCGGAACCGCGACGAGGCCGCGATCCACGGGCTGCTCTCCGGCATCCGCGAGCGGTGCCCCGACCTTGAGGTCCTGCACATCGACAACGCCGACCCGCTGGCCGTCGCTGCGCCGGTCGGACTGCGGATTGCCAAGCTGGTCTCGGAGTTCTGCACGGAGGGCAACTGCGCTCCGATGGGGATCGAGTCCTTCGACCCAGTGGTCATCGAGCGGAACGATCTCACCTGCTCGCCGGCCATCCTGCGACGGGCGGTCGAGCACGTCAACGAGGCCGGCGCGGAGCGCGGACCGGGTGGGCTCCCCAAGCTCCTCCCCGGTCTGAACCTCATCTACGGCCTGCCGGGCGAGACGCACGCGACCCACACGGCCAACCTCGACCGTCTGACCGCGATGCTGGGGGACGGACTGCTGTGCCACCGTACGAACGTCCGCCTGGCCCGTGCTTTCCCGGGCACTCCGCTGGCCCGCGAGGGCATACCCGGCGATCTTCCGTCCTCGGAGCACTACGACGCCTGGAAGGCGGAAATCGACCGCGAGTGGGACCAGCCGATGAAGAGGCGGGTCTACCCGGCCGGACTGACGATCCCTCGCCTGCACTCGTACTTCGTGAACGAGCAGGGGACGTGGTTCCGCCGTCTCGGCTCCTACTCCATCCAGATCGTGGAGCGGGGAGCCACGGTGCCTGTGGGAACGGCAGCCGCGCTGCGGGTGACCGGGCACGCACCGCGGTTCATCTACGGGGAGCGCTGTGAACTCGCCGGTTGAGGGAGTCCTGGACCTGATCGGCCGGTACGACCGGGAGGCGCTCAGGGCCGTACGAGTCGGTCTCCTCCTCCCCTGGGCGAACGTCGCGGTGGAGGAGGAGCTTCCCCGGTGCGGTCTGGTGAACACGGTCTTCCACCACGCCCGGCTGGTCCCGGCGTCCGGGACAACGGCCGTGGGCGCGTCGTTCTGGCACGGACTGCGTGGCGCGGCGGCGGAGGCCGTGGAGTCGATGGTCCATCTGCCGCTGGACGCCACGGTCCTGGCCTGCACGTCGGCCGGCTTCACCGATGGGCCACCTCTCCCTGCGGGGACTGTTACCGCCTTCGATGTCCTGGTGGAGGGACTGAGGGCGATGAAGGCCCAGCAGGTGGTCCTTGTGACGCCGTACCCCGACCGGGTGACGTGCGCTGAGGCGGAGGCCCTGCGCGACGCGGGGTTCACCGTGCTCGCCCACGCCGGTCTCGGACTGGATGACGGATACCCCGACGTACCGCCGGGAGAAGTCCGTAGGCTGCTGCGGGAACTGCCGACCGGACCGCTGAGCGCCGCCGACGCGGTGGTGCTCTCGTGCACCGGCTGGCGCACGCTGACCTGTGTGGAGCCGCTGGAACGGGATCTGGGCAAGCCCGTGCTCTCGTCCAATCTCGCCATCGCGCTGCACGCGGCCCGACTCTCAGCCGGAGTGATCCCGTGACGGCACTCACCCGTACCAAGCCCGCCCCCGCAGAAGCGGAACGCATTTTTCACCTGGTCCAGCGCGCGGCTGGCCTCGCCGATGTGAAGGCGGAGGTGGAGGCGAACCACGACAACAACCGCTGGTGGCCCACATCGATCACCGATCCGCGCGTACGCATGGCCGTCGCCGGCTGGTCCAGCAGGGTCTCCTACCGGATGATCGGCACCTATAGCCGGGTGGTGAGGGAGGCCGCGTCCACCGGGTTCGACGGTCTCGTCGCCGCGTCGGACGACGAACTCGCCGAGCTGCTGACTCCGCTGGGGCTGGTCGGTTCGCGAGTCGGGTACTTCCGGTCACTGACCGAACTACTGCTCTGGTGGGAGAAGGAGTCGATCGACCCGACCGCGGACGGAGCCGACTGCGACGCCCTGATCACGGCCTTCGCCCAGGAGGTGCGGGGTGCCTCCTACAAAGTGGCCCAGTGCGCCCTGCTCTACGCCCGGGGCTATCACTGCGGCGTCATCCCCGTCGACTCCGGCATGGTCACCAAGCTGGCCCCCGCCCTGGCTGTCTCCCTGCCCTCGGGACCGGTCGCCCACGAACGCTTCCGGCACCTCCTCGAAGCCGTCGTGGAGGACCGGGCGGACGATCTCCGGTCGCTGTCCCGTAGCTCGGGATACGCCGTTTCCATCCCGGAACAGACCGTGCCGAGCTGGTGGACTCACCTGGTCCTGATCTACTTCAAGAGGCTCTATCTGAACGGACCTTCGCCACGGCTGTGCCCTCTTCGACCGCTGTGCGGCGACACCGTCGACTGCTCGCACGCCCGCTCGGCACCGGACGGATGAGCGCTGCCGACCGTCTCTCGGTCATCGGCAACATCTCCCGCGACCGGCCCCGGTATCCGGACCGTGCCGCTCATGAGCAGCTCGGCGGGGCGGCTCTCCTGGTGGCGCTGGCAGCCGGACGGGCGGGCATGCCCGCGGTTCCGGTCGCCGTCGTCGGGGACGACCTGGCGCATCTGCCCGGGACGGTGAACCCGGAGGGTCTGGAGTGGTCGGCGCTCGACGTACAGCCCGGGGAGTCCGCTTCGTTCTCCCTGGAGTACGACGCTGCGGGTGGGCTGGTCTCCGTCGTCACCGAATACGGCGTGGCCGCGCGGGGGACCGAACACGCTCTCCGGCACATCGAGGCACACCGGGATGACGCATACCACCTGTGCTGCCGCCGTCCGCTTGATGTCGCCGCACTCCTCGATACCCTCGCGGCTCGTACTGACCGCTTCAGCGTCGACTTCTTCCTCCCGAGCGCTCACGAGCTGATCCCCCGGGCCGTGCCCTGGCTGGACCGCGCCGCGACCGTGTTCGTCAACATGTCCGAGTACCGGCTTCTCGCCGCAGCCGTCGACATCGCCACGCTCCCCGAGCTGGTGATCACGGATGGCCCCCGGGGCGCCCGCGTGCTCGTGCACGGCGTACCCAAAGCGGCCAGCGCACCATCGGTCCCGGTCAATGGCGAGGTGACCGGGGCCGGCGACACCCTCGCCGGAACTTATCTCGCCCATAGGCACTCCGGAGCCGCCCCCGACATCGCCCTCGCCGCCGGGGTCGCAGCGGCGTCCGCTCACATCCGCTGCCCGTACCCGCGCCTCGTCAACCACGCAGTTCGTGACGCTCGACCCACCGATGGGAGCTTCCGGTGTACTACGTCGCCCACCGACTGTTCGCCGCCCACGACCGGCTGCTCGCCGCCCGCCTCGCCCGGCTGCTCGTCGCCAAGACGGGTCCGGAGCAGGTCTTCCTGCCGTTCTGCGACACGGACGAGGAGGATCTGGTCGCCGAGGTGAAGGGCCGGCGCCTCTTCGAACTGGACCGGGAACGCCTCGGCCGACTCACCGCCATGATTGCCATCCTGCACGGCCCGAGCCTGGACGACGGGGTGTGCATGGAGATGGGGTACGCCCACGCCTTGGGCGTACCCATCGTCGCCGTGACCACGGACTTCCAGACGTACTCGTTCGACGAAGACGGCCCGCGGTTCGAGTTCCCCGACCCGCTCGTCCAGACCGTGATCACCCATCTGGTCCGTCTACCCCGGCTCGGCACTGATCCCGGCAGCGCGGACATGGCGGATTCGAGGTACGCGGTGTTCGCCGACCGCAATGACCGGCAGCTTGATCAGGCGCTGGCGACTGCGGTTGACCGTGTGCTGGCCCAGGATGCTCCTCGCCCTCCGGCTTCCGCACTCCCTCCGGGGGACGCCTCTCCCGCCTTCGTGGAGCAGTCCCCGTACACACCGATCATGGGCACGCTGACCACTCTGGTCCAGAAGGCCGGCTGGGCGACCGAGGAGTCGAGCCGCTTCACCGCCCACAACCCGCTGGAGGCCGCCCGGATGGACCTCGACCGCTCCCGGACGGCTGGCCTCCTCGTCACCGACGTGTCCGGGCCGGAAACCCCTCCCGGTGCCGCGCTGCTGATCGGCGCGGCGGCTGCCCGAGGGGCCCGCATCGTCGCCTACTACCCCCGTACGGTGCTGACCCACGCTTCGGGCCGGGAGCCCAACTGGCGCAATCTCATGATCCAGTACGCCGCCGAGGCCCGTTTCGCCAACCCGGAATCCCTCGTGGCCTGGCTGCGCCGATGAGTGAACACCTCGACACGACCGGTCGCCGCACCCTCGTCGTCGAAGGCTGCGACGGCGTCGGCAAGACCACCCTCGCCACCCGCCTGGCCCAGGACCACGGTTTCACCATCGTCCACTCACCCCGCACCCCCGACCACCTCGACCTCGCCGGCCGCTACCGGGAACTGCTCGACCGCCCCGGCCTCCTCGTCCTCGACCGCTGCTTCCTCAGCGAACTCGTCTACGGCCCCCTCCTGCGCGGCCGGTCCCGTATCACCTGGGCCCAGGCCATCGACCTCGCCGAGGCCGTCGTCGCCCGCGACGGCGCCTTCCTCCACCTGACCGCGCCACCGACCGTGATCCAGCAACGGCTCTGCCAGCGCGACGGCCAGTCCGCAGAGCTGGTGGAGGTGACGGCGCTCGTGGCCGGCTACCAGCGCGTCTTCGACGCACTCGCCTCCTACTGCCCCGTCGAGACCATCGACACCACCAGCACGGGACTTCCCCCGGCACGCCGGACATCCCCCGTTCCCCAGCAGACACCGCCCGGGGCTCACTAGGCTGCGGCGACAACGTCGTCACCGCCGGAGGACCCCGTGGACATTCGCACCGCCCAGAAGCTGGCCTGGGAGAACAAGCTCACCAAGGGGTTCAACACCACGGACAGCGCCCTGGAGTTCGGCCTGCTCACCGCCGAGGTCGGCGAGGCATTCACCGCCTGGCGCAAGAACCTCCCCGACTTCGGCGAAGAACTCGCCGATGTTTTCCTCTACCTGGTGTCGGTCGCCGAGATGAACGGCATTGATCTGGGCGAGGAGGTCGCCCGCAAGATCGACAAAAACACCCGCCGGGTGTACGAGCGGGATGCACTCGGTGTTCACGTCCGCACTCTGGACCCCGAAGGGTAGGGACCCGTCCGACGGCTTGGCACTCGCCTTGGCCACGCCGCCGTTGGTGGCTCTTCAAGGTCACGTGCCTGAGGGGTAAATGTGCCAATTATGAAAACCAGCTGACCATACCCCACTCCTGGCGCTAGCGTCACGATGGCCCCGAGGGCCACGAGCCCTCCATCATTCGCGCCATCAGGACCCTCGTGAAGATCAAACGTGTACGCATCGAGAACTTCTGCTGTCTCAAGAACACAGAGGTCAGCTTCGATTCCACCACTTCGCTCATCGGCCCCACCGGTGTCGGCAAATCCACCGTGCTGCGTGCCCTCGACTGGTTCTTCAACGGCGAGAAGGACAAGGCTCTGGAGGAGGGGGACGTCCACTCGGCATCAGACACGAAGCGGATTCGCGTCGAGGTGGAGTTCGATGGGCTCACAGCCCTCGATCGCGAGGCTCTGGGGCACTACGCGCCAGAGGGGGTTGACTCGGTCCGCGTCTGGCGCACCTGGGACGACGGAGTCGACACCATCTCCGGGAAGGCTCTGGCGTACGCGCCGTTCGAGGAGGTCCGGCAACACGAAGGCAAAAGCGCCAAGAACAGTGCCTACAAGGCATTGCGGGCAGAAAAGGTCTCCTTGGGCCTCCCGGCGGTCCGAAGCTGGGACGATGCCGAGGCGGCAATGATCGCGTGGGAGTCCGCCAACCGGGACCAACTGGTCGAGTCGACAGTGGACCGCACCCAGTTCTTTGGCTTCGCGGGGCAGGGCCTGCTCGCCAAGTTGATCGACTTCGTCTTCGTCTCCGCCGACCTGCGAGGGTACGAAGAGGCCGACGACGGCAGGACCACGGTTGTGGGCCGGATCCTTGAGCATGCACTGGACCGTTCGGAGGCCGACGCGCGGTTCGCAGTCATCGAGCAGGATGCACAAACAGCACGCCAGCTGGTCCACAAGGAGATATACGGTCCGATGCTGAAGGAGCTCTCCGGCTCCCTGTCCGACGAGGTCGCGAAACTCACCATGGGACGGCATGTCGTCGTCTCCCCTGTAGCGCAGACTCCGAGGCCGACCAAGACCGCGTTCGCCGTCAACATCAAGGACGGAGCGGCACTGACGTCGGTCCGCCGGCAGGGCCACGGGTTCCAGCGAGCACTCCTCATCGCCGCCCTGAAATTTCTCGCCGAGAGCAGTCGCCCAGAAGCCGGACACCGTGCGCTGTGTCTCGCCATCGAAGAACCTGAACTGTTTCAACACCCGGCACAGACGAAAGTGTTCGCCAGGGTTCTACGCAGTGTGGTCACCTCGGCCCCCGACCGAACACAGGTGATGTACGCGACACACAGCCCGGCACTGATCGACCCAAGCAGCTACGAGCAGGTCCGTCGCCTCACCAGGGTGAACAGTGGCGCCCATCCGGAGGTACGTGTGCAGCACCTTCGGGAGAACGAGCTGGTGCAATCACTGGCGGGCAGGGTCTCAGAGAAATCCATCAGACAGCGTGCGAACACGCGCTACGTCCACGACCTCGCCGAGGCATTCTTCGTGACAGCGGCGATCGTGGTCGAGGGCCCGACGGAGCGAGCCCTCATCCTGGGGTTCGCCGAACGGCAGGGCATCGACCTGGGCGCCAGCGGCATCAGCGTTGTCAACGCCGAAGGTAAAAGCAACCTCATGCTCTGCCACGCGATCCTGAGCGGTCTGGGAGTGGCCTGCCATCTGGTCTTCGACAGCGACACGGGACCGAAGGCCATGGACACCAAGAAGCCTGAGGCGATATCTAAGGCCGGAGCGGAAAACCTGGACATTTTCAACCACCTGGGTGTTCCCGCAGCGGCTCGTCCCGCAACCACCTCCGAAGCAACGCACACCGTCTTCGAGGATGACCTGGACGCCTATCTCACCGACCACTGGCCGGCGTGGGTCATGCGGCGGAGGGAGCTGGTCAAGGAGAGCGACGGCTACTTCGACGGCAAGCATGCGCCGACGTACGGCGAGGCCGCCCGAACGGCCAGCGGCGAGCCGCAAGCCCTCCACGCACTGCTTGAGAACGTCATCGCCATGGCAAGGGCGTGAGATCAAGCGCCCATCAGGTCGCCTCAACGGAGGGTCCGCCCAACAGCCACAGCCTGGGCGGGCCCTCCGCACCGGTTTATGGAGACTCTACAGAGCAACACAAAGGCCAGTTGGTGGCGTCCTTCTCAGGCTCCCGTGCACCGTACGTTCACCTCAGCCCCGCGCGCACCGACCTCACGGGAACAGCACCGGAGGCGACGACAGGCCAAAGGAGCGATGGATCGCCCACTCCACTCAACATGACTACCTGTCAGTAAAGTCAGCATTGAGTCAGCATTAGGTTTACCTAACCTGGCCATAGAGCGCCATACACGGGAATGATCGCAGCCTGCCGCGCGCCCACCGGAGCGCCTCACGAGCCGCTCCGGTGAACCCGGTCGGCGCAGTGCGACCGCGTTGACAGCCGGGCCGCACCGCCCTCTAAAAACACCAGGTCAGCGCACCCGCCCGCGCTTCTTCAGCGGCACCGTCGGGAGTTCGGGGGCAGGCAACGGATCGCCGTCGTACCCCTTCACCTCGCCGAAGCGTGTGCCTTCCATCCAATCCTTTCGTGCCTGTACGATCTCGTCGTTGCTTCGTGCGATGAAGTTCCACCACATCACGATCTCCTCCTCGAACGGCGGGCCGCCCAGGAGGATCGTCCGGGCCGGGCTGCCCGAGTCGTTGGTGAGGGTGAGGCTCGTGCGGCCGGGGGCGGCGTAGCCGAGTTCCGCGGGGCGCAGAAGGGTTCCGTCGAGGCGGACGTGGCCCTCGTCGGAGAGGAGTCCGTGCTCGAAGCCGGGGTCGACGTCGAGGGTGGCGGTGGCTCCGGCGTCGAGCAGGACCTCGGCGCCGAGGAGCGGGGTGAAGGTACGTACGGGAGAGGTGTCGCCGGCGAGCGTGCCGAGGAAGACCCGCAGTTCCGCGCCGTCGAGGCGGCGCGGAACGGGGGCGTGGTGCTGGAACTCGCGCGGTGCGTGGCGGTGCTCACCGGGAAGGGCCACCCAGAGCTGGACGCCGTGGAGCACGGTGGTGCCGGGGGTGGATACCTCCGTATGGCTGATGCCGCGGCCCCCGGTCATGAGGTTGAGCTCGCCGGGCCGTACGAAGGCGTGCGTGCCCAGGCTGTCACGGTGCTCGATCTCCCCGCTGAAAAGCCAGCTGACGGTCTGGAGCCCGGTGTGGGGATGGGGCGCGACGTCCATGCCGCCGGAGTCGGCGACCCGGTCGGGGCCGTAGTGGTCGGCGAAGCACCAGGCCCCGATGAGCGTCCGGGCCCGCTGCGGCAGGGTGCGCCGCACGGTCATCGCCCGCGGTCCGCCCAGCGGGACGTCCCGCGCGGTGAGGACCTCGACGCCGGCCTCGACGCCGATATCCGTGTGATCCATCTCCCGGCCCTTCCCCAACAAAGTAGTTTTGTTTTCAACAATTATGGGTGATCATAGATCCGAAGACAACCCGGGACGGCAGACGGAGGACACAGGTGACCGAGACCGCACAGGCCGCGGCGGCCCACCGGCCCAAGAGGCGGATCTACCTCGACAAGCAGAGCCCCGCCGCCTATCAGGCGCTGGTCGGGACCGCCGACGTGGTCCGTACGACGGCCGCCGAGGCCGGCCTGGACCGGATCCTGGTGGAGCTGGTCAACCTCCGTGTGTCCCAGCTCAACGGCTGCGCCTTCTGCCTCGACGTCCACACCCGGGCCGCGCTGCGCGCCGGGGAATCCACACGGCGTCTCGGGGTGCTTCCGGCCTGGCGGGATACGGAGCTCTTCACTGCCCGGGAGCGCGCGTCCCTCGCCCTGGCCGAGGCCACCACCCACCCTGCCGACGCCCTCGCCCAGGAGCGGGCGTACGCGGAGGCGGGGCAGGTGCTCAACGACGAGGAGATCGCCGCCGTGGTCTGGGTGGCGATCACGATCAACGCCTTCAACCGGGTCTCGATCCTGAGCAAGCACCCGGTACGGGAGACCCCCGCCCGCTGAACCTCCGCAGGGCCGTCGGTGCGGCCTCGCGCCGGGCCGGGAGCCGCCGTGCCGTCGAGGCCGGGCTCCTCATGACGTACGACGCCGACGGCGGTCATGGCAGGGGCGGGGAGGCCGGCCCCGGACCGCGCCGACGGCCCGGCCTTCGAGCGGTGGCCGGGGAAGTCCCGCGGCCCGGCGCCGCGGGAGTGCCGTCCCGCGGCGCCGGGCGGAGTGGTCAGCGGAAGGTGCGGAGGAAGACGTCCGGCTTGCCGTTGGTGTCGCCGGGGACGATGTCGTCGGCCGCGGACTGGAAGACCACGTCCCGGCCGCCGGAGCTGACCGCGTCGATGCCGGCCGAGGCGGGCCGGGCCGAGACGATCTCGTCGGTGTCCGTCCGCAGGTCTCGCAGGACGAGAGCAGGGCCGGTCGTGGTGTGCGGGGCGTACAGAAGGTACTGGCCGGTGGGGTCGATGGCGACACCCTTGACGTTCGGCACCGTCCGGGTGGTGCCCGAGGCCGTGTCGTAGACGTAGGTGTCGGAGCCGGAGAGATAGACGACCTTGCTGCCGTCGTCGCTGAGCTGGACGAGCGTCGCGGCCTTGGACGGGCCCTCGATGGGGCCGGCGGGGGTGCCGTCGGCCCGGTCCCAGACGAAGACGTCCTTGGTGCCGCCGTCCTGGTAGGCGAGATGCCCGCCGTCGTCGCTGAGGGACGGTGCGGACGGTTCGGTGTTGTGGATGACGTCGATGGTGTACCTGATGTTGGTTTCCCAGTCGACGACGTCGATCCGCTGGTTCGGCTCCGGCGGCCGGAAACGGATGCTGTAGGCCAGGTGTAGTCCGTTCGCCCCCAGCGACAGTTCGCAGTTGTAGGCGGAACAGCTCTGGCCGATCGAGCTTCCCGTGCTCACCTGGTACAGACGGATCAGCTCGCTGTTCATCCACTGCACCGGGTAGCCCACGTACCCCCCGTCGGCGCTGATCACCGGGGGCTTCAGCGGGGCATCGGAACCGTGCCGGGTGGTCTGTCCGGTCTGCTGGTCGCGGACGTACACCATATTGCCCACGGCCGTGTTGCCGGGCCTGAGGTTCTTCGCCCACGACGAGAAGACGATGCGCCGCCCGTCGGGTGTGATCGAGGCGTCGGCGGACCTGTCGTCGGCCTGGACGCCGCCGGCCGCGACGCTGATCCTCTCCACGGCGGTGACGCGGGCGTCCGATACGGGCTCGGCCGCCCGGGCGGCGCCCGGCAGCGCCAGCGCGACCGCGCAGACCGCGACCGCCGTGCTCAGGGCGGCTCGTGCCCGCCCGGCGGTGCCCGGCTTCGCGTTTCCCCTCATTCTTCCCCCTGGAAAAGAGACACGGAATTTCCCCTGGTTTCCTGCCAAAGAGCCAGAGAGGTATGCAAACACGAAGCCGCGGCAGGGTCGAGGCACGCTTTCGGTCATGTGGGAGGCCGGTTTCGGCGGTCCGCGCGCAGCCCCCGGTGCCGTGGCCCCGGTCAGGCGTCCCGGCGGAGCAGTCCGACCCGGCCCGCCCAGACCGCCGCGGCCGTCCAGAGGGCCTGAACGCCCAGCCCGCCCCAGGGGCCGAGGGTGCCGGACGGGTCCTGGAGGAGCATCTGCTGGCCCGCGTGGTCGGGGAGGAACTCCAGGAAGCCGGTCTCGCCCGGGCCGCCGAGGATGAACGAGACCATGATCAGAAAGGGGATCAGAATCCCCATCGTCAGGGGGCCGCTGCGCAGCAGGAAGGTGAGGGCCGCGGCGAAAACGGTGATCAGGGCCAGATAGAGGCCGCCGCCGACGATCGCCCGGGGCGCGCCCGGCGAGAGGACTCCGACCCCTTCGGCACCGAGGGCGGACTGCGTGGCGAAGAAGCAGACCACACTGGTGGCGAGGCCCACCAGCAGGGCGGATATCCCGATGACGGTGAGCTTGGCCGCGTACAGCACACCGCGGCGGGGGACCGCCACGAGCGAGAGGCCTATCCCTCCGGCGCGGTACTCCGCGGCGACCGTCATCGCACCGAAGCAGATGGCGGCGACCTGCCCCATGGCCAGACCCGCGAACGACGCGTACAGCGGGTCGAAACCGTCCTCGGTGCGCGCTTCCGCGGACAGGGTCGCGTTGGCGAGTACCGTGAAGCCGGCCGTCGCCACGAAGACCAGGCCCAGGGCCGCGCCGAGCGACCGGACGGTGACGATCTTCAGCCACTCGGAGCGCAGGGCCGCGGCGAAGACCTCGGCGGGGGCGGGCCGGGCCGCGGACCGGCCGACGGGCGCCGGGCCGGTGGCCGTGGGAGAACCGGATGTCGGGAACGAGCCGGTCATGGTGCTACCTCCGGGGTTTCGGTACGGGGTGCGGTGGCGGTGAACTCGGCCTCACCGGAGGTCAGGGCGAGATACGCCTCCTCCAGGGACGGTTCCTCCGCGGCGAGTTCGAGAACGGACAAACCCTCCCGGGCGGCCAGTGCCCCGATATCGGCGAGCCGCGCACCCTCCACGGCCCACCGCCCGTCACCGGTCGCGGAGAAGGTGTGCCCGGCCGAGGCCAGGACCGCCCGGGTCCGCTCGCCGTCGGCGGTCCGCAGCCGCACCCGCGGCACCGTCCAGGCGGAGACGAACTCCCCGAGCGGCAGGTCGGCGAGGAGTCTGCCCTTTCCGAGCACCACCAGATGGTCGGCGAAGGCGCTGGTCTCGCCCATCAGATGGCTGGAGACCAGCACCGTCCTGCCCTCCGCCGCCAGGCTCCGCATCAGCTCACGGATCCAGGTGATCCCTTCGGGGTCCAGCCCGTTCGACGGCTCGTCCAGCAGCAGCACCCGGGGATCGCCGAGCAGGGCCGCCGCTATCCCCAGGCGCTGGCGCATCCCCAGGGAGTACGTCCTGATCCTGCGGTCCGCGGCACCGGCGATACCCGTCTGCTCCAGGACCTCCCGCACCCGGCGGTCCGGTATCCGCGCGGCGGCGGCGAGGATCCTCAGATGCCCGCGGCCGGTGCGTGAACCCAGCGCCGCCTGCGGATCGAGCAGCGCGCCGACCGTGCGCAGCGGGTCGGCCAGTGAACCGTAGGCACTGCCTCCGACGGTGGCGGTGCCCGCGGTCGGCCGGTCCAGGCCGACGATCAGGCGCATGGCGGTGGACTTGCCGGCTCCGTTCGGTCCGAGGAAACCGGTGACCCGGCCGGGCCGCACGCTGAACGTCACGCCGTCCAGGGCCCGTTTCATCCCGTACTTCTTCGTCACTCCGACGACGTCGATACTGGTCATGTCCGTAAGCCTGGCCGGGAAAAGCCGACGGGAGATCCCCCGGGCGGGGGGATGCGGCTCCCCCTGGAGAGTGTTCTGTTTTCCCCCGTGCGGGGGAGCCGCTCACGGGCCCGCGCTGGCACGATGGCGCAATGCCCACCCTGTTCCGGCCGCTGTTCAGGCGTGTCACCTACACCCGTGTGCTCCATCTCCTCATCGGCACCATTGCTTTCGCGATGTGGCTCTTCGTCATGGACGAGCACCTGTACGTGCCGTTCGTGCTGATGGCACTGGTCGGTCTCGTCCCCGCGGCAAGAGTGGCGGAGGGGTTGCAGGCCCGGCTGCTGCTCACCCCGTACGGCTACCGGAATCCCGTCTCCGGCATTGCCGCGACCCCCTCGGCGAGCTGGGCCGACCGGGGGCGCACGGTCGTTTGGATGGAGGCCCGGATGGTTCTCGGCCTGCTGACCGGCCATCTGATCGTCAATCTGCCGGCGCTCTCCGTCGACCTGGCCCGCGGTACCGCCGGCGGACCCGGCCGGGTCTCTCTCATCGGCCTGCCGGGCGGGGCCGACTGGCCCGCGGCGCTCGCCCCGCTGCCCCTAGTGGTGCTCGCCGTCTCCGTCGTGGGCATCGGCGAACTGGCCGCACTGCTCGCCCGGCGGCTTCTCGGGCCGTCCGCCCAGGAGCAGCTGACCGCCCTGGAGGAGCGCACCGAAGACCTGCTGGAGCGCAATCGCATCGCCCGCGAGCTGCACGATTCCATCGGGCACGCCCTGACGGTCGCGGTGGTCCAGGCTGGCGCGGCGAAGGCGGCGGGCAGCGCGGAGTTCACCGAACGCGCGCTGACCGCCATCGAGGAGACCGGGCGGGAGGCCCTGGAGGACCTCGAACGGGTACTCCGCGTACTGCGGGACTCCGGCGCGCCCCCGGGCGCCCGCCCGTCGCTCGCCGACACCGACCGGCTCCTGGAGTCGGCGCGTGCCTCGGGGGCGGAAGTCGACATGGAGGTGACCGGGCCGGTGGCACGGATACCGGGCCCGGTGTCCCGGGAGGGGTACCGCATCCTCCAGGAGTCGCTGACCAATGTGCTGCGCCACGCGGGGCCGGTCCCGACCCGGATACGGATCGCCGTGACCGGCGAGCTCCTGGAGCTGGAGGTGACCAGCCCCCTCCGGGAACCCGTCCGGCCGGGCGGCGGCAGCGGACTGCGCGGTATCCGGGAGCGGGCGGCGCTCCTGGGCGGCAAGGCCGTCACCGGCCCGCAGGACGGCGAATGGCGGGTCCGCGTGGGCCTGCCGCTGAGCGGACCCGGGTGACCGCCTTACCGTCCCGCCGCAGTGCCCGCAGTGCCCGCAGTGCCCGCAGTGCCCGTCGTGCGCGACTCCACGCCCGGAGCCGCCGCCCGCCGCCCAGGACGGGACTCGCGGTGAACGGGTCCGGCACCCCGTGCCGGGCCTCGGCCTCGGCGGTCCCCACGGAGCGGGCTCGCGCAAGGGCAGGCCGCCGTCCCGTACCGGGGCGCTCGCCCTTACGCTGGCACCGTGCCCATCTCCGTACTCCTCGTCGACGACGAACCCCTGGTCCGCGCCGGTCTCCGGGCCGTCCTGGAGGCCCAGCCGGATATCGAGGTCACCGGGGAGGCCGCGGACGGCGCCGCCGTCGTCCCGCTGGTGCGCCAACTGCGCCCCGATGTCGTGGCCATGGACGTACGGATGCCCCTGCTCGACGGCATCGAGGCGACCCGCGCCGTACTGCGCTCCGTCGACCAGCCGCCGAAGATCCTCGTCGTCACCACCTTCGAGAACGACGAGTACGTCTACGAGGCGCTGCGCGCGGGCGCCGACGGGTTCCTTCTGAAGCGCGCCCGGCCCGCGGAGATCGTCCACGCGGTGCGGCTGATCGCGGAGGGCGAGTCGCTGCTCTTCCCCGCCGCCGTACGGTCCCTGGCGGCCGAGTACGGCGGCGGCGCGGCCCGCGCCGCCATGGAGCGCGCCGGGCTGACCGACCGCGAGGCGGCGGTGCTGCGGCTGATGGCGCACGGACTGACCAACGCCGAGATCGCGAAGCGGCTCACCCTCGGCACCGAGACGGTGAAGTCCCATGTGAGCGCGGTCCTCGCGAAGCTGGGCGTGCGGGACCGCACCCAGGCCGTGATCGCCGCCTACGAGTCGGGGTTCGTGGCGCCCTCCTGACGGGCGGGCGGACGGGCCGTGTGCGGGCGAGGCCGGTGAGCGCGGCGCCCGGTGGTGATACCTGCCGCCCGGTCCAGCCGGAAGCAGGAGCCCCGGTATGTGCTGCGGGGCCTGTGAATCGTCGGGCACTGCACCTGTTCCCCGGGCTCCGGCAGAGAGAGCGGGCTTGCACGGCGCATCGGCCCGTCTGTTGCGGCTGCGGTCGTGAACGGGCGCGCCCCGCCCCGGGAAGCGGTAGGGAGCGGCTGCCGGGAATCCCTCCACCCCACCCGCCCCGGTGTGTGCGGCTGTCCCGCCGGAGTCCACGGCACCGGCCGGATGCCGCCGGAACGCCCCCAATGATGATCGGCCGTTGCTACGCTCCAAGACACGCAGCGGAGCACGGGGAGGCGGCAATGGCTCCACGGCTGGTGTTCGTGCACGGAATCGGTGGCCCCCGTGATCCGGAGCGCGAACTGGCGAACTGGTGCACAGCACTTGCCAAGGGGATGGCCGGGGCCGGGCACACCCGTTTTGCCGACGAACTTGCGGACCGGGCCGAGTGCGTCTTCGCCGACTACTCCGACCTTTTCCGCCGGGACCAGGCCCAGGGCACCGGTGGTGCTCCCGGCACGGCGGACGACGAAGCGGAACTGCTGGCGGAACTCCTGGTCGCCTGGGCCGGCGGGCAGAGCGCCGCGGAGGACGAGCCGGATGGGCAGTCGCGTCTGCTTCTGGCCCGCGCCCGTGCCGAGGCGGGCGTGCGAGACCAGAGCCAGGGCGGCATGGACGTGGTGCGCCGCGCGGTCAACGTCGCGACGGCCGTGCTGGCCCTGCGCCCCTGGTCCGGTGCCGCGGGATGGATCACCCCCAAACTGATGGTCCACCACTTGGCGCAGGTGGCCCGCTATCTGGCCCGCGGCGAGCCGGACTCCGCAGGACGCACCATCGACCAGCGGATCCGGGACCGGATCGCGGAGGCGATCGACGGACGGCCCGCGGTGATCGTCGCCCACTCACTCGGGACCGTCGTGGCGCTGGAGACCCTGCACCGGACCCCTGCGCCGATCCCACTCCTGGTCACCCTCGGCTCACCGATCGCTCTGCGCACCGTGGTCGCGCCCCGACTGGTTCCCCAGCCGCCCTCCGTCCCCGCTTCCGTGCAGCGCTGGGACAACTACTGGGACCGCGACGACATCGTCGCCGCCCGCCCGCTCCTGGAGAACGACCTCCTCGCAAGTCCGGCGGGCGTCCTGCCACGCTCCCGCCGTGTCGACTCCGACGGCTTCTGGGTCCACTCGGCCGAGACCTACCTCGCCCATCCCGACGTCGCCGGGCCGGTCGCCGAGGCACTCAAGGAGTCGGCAGGCGGATGAGGGGACCCACCACAGTCCGCCACGCCCTGGTGGTGGCGCCGCACTGTATCTCCATGCCCCCGCTGGCCCGTCTGGAACAGGCCGCCACCGGCCTCTACGAGGCACTGACGGACCGTTCGCTGGGCGGTTGCGCGCCGGGTCTGCCCTCGGACGGCGGCCTGGTCCACGGCGACCTCACCAGCCGCGCGATCATCGATACCGTCCAGGAGGCCACCGCCCATGCGGCACGCCGCGGCGCGGTCCTGGTACTCGCGCTGCTGGGGCACGGCTTCATCCCCGGCAACGCGACCGGTCTGCGGTTGATGGGCGCCGATTCCCAGGAGGACATCAGACTGGGCTCGGTGAACGTCCCGGAGCTGCTCACCGACGCCCTCGACCACCCCGGTATCCCGGGTGTTCTCGGCATCATCGACACCTGCCACGCCGCCGGTGCCCTCCCCCGGGCACCGGATCTGATGGCCGGCACCCGCCATGGGAACAGCCGCATCAGCCTCCTCATGGCCTCGTCCCTCACTGAAGAAGCCGTCGACCTCGCCTTCTCCCGGGCACTCACCTCCGCGCTGCGCGACGGTGTCACCGGCGCCGGCCCCGTACTCACGCCCGGACGGCTGAGGGACCGGCTCCGGACAACCCTCCCCGGACAGAGCGTCACCGGCTTCGACTACGACGGAACCCCGGCCGAACCGCTCTGGCTCGCCCGCAACGTCCGCCACACCACGACCGGTTCCGGTGCACTCATCGGCCGGCACGCCCACGATGTGCTCACCGACGCCCTGGGGGCGCTGGACCCGCCGATCGCCCTGTCCGGTGCCGATCTCCCGTTCGTTACGGCCTGCCGCGCGGAACTCGACACCCGTCCGCCCGGCTGGGCGAGAGAGCAGGCCCGGCACGCCGTGGGACAACTGGACACGGCCCTCCGTACCGTGCTGTTCATCAGGGACTGGCTCGGCGGGGACGTCACCACCTCCACCCTGCGCTACGCCCTGCGCACCCTCTTCGCCGACGAGCGCCGTCCCCACGCCTCCGGCATCGCCCTGACCGATGTGGCCATTGTCGACGAACTGACCTTCAACCACCCCGCCACCGAGCCGGACGGCACCGCCGGCCTGGCCCGGTACCTCGCCCTGCTCGCACACGCCCTGGGCAAGGACCCCGGTGGTGAACTCCACCGCTGGGCACGAGAGGTGCAGATCTCCCCGACCGTCGTCAACGACGCCGTGGACCGGGTACGGGCACTGACCGCCGGGAACCGCCTCGGTCTCGTCGTCAGCCTGCACTCCTCCCTCGTCGGGGAGTGGCCGGACCTGCTCGACGCATGGCTGCTGAGAGACGGCTCGACGGTGGCCCGCGAACAGTTCCCGAACGGCAGCGCCGACCGGGAAGGTGCCGAAACGGCACTCGAGGAGGCCGCCCAGTGGGCCCTGGACCATGCGAGGCACCTTGCCCTGCCCCTGAAACGACTGGACGTCGCGGTCCCCGGCACCCTGCTGCTGGGCTGGCGCCCCGAGGAGTCCGGTACCGGCCTGCGGATCGGAGCACGCTTCGACGTACGGCTCCACTGGAGCGACCGGCTCACCCCCGATGCCGTGCTGCGCAGCATCGAGAGCACCTTCACCGAGAAGTGGGAGACGATCGACCGCTGCAACACCGGCGCTCCCGTCGACTGGCTGGCGCACGACGACGTCCGGGACCGGCAAGGGCTCCGCGGCCGGCTGCGCAACGGCGGTTACACCCGCGGCATCGGCCTGACCCACCACCCCGGATCCGATACCGGCCTGCTGGAGACACTGCTCGCCTACACCCCGGTTTTGTTGTGGCCGAGTGCTCCCGACGGTTTTCCCAAGGAGCGCCACGCCTGTCTGGACGCCGGCTGGCTGACCATGCCCGAAGCCCTCGGCCGGGCCTACCGGGAGCGCTGGGACGCCCCGGGCACCGGGGGCTCCGCCGATGCGCTCCGCCCCCCGGACGCCGACGGCCCCGACGCCCTCGCGGACCTGCGGGCCGTCTGGGACGACAAGGATTGGCTCCGTTTCTGCTGGGAATTCCGGTCGGTGCCTTCGGCACGGACCACGGACGAGGAGACCGCACCATGACCTACTACCGCGGGGACGGTATCGCCAGGCCCGGCACGGAGCTGCCGGTGCCGCCGCCCTGGCGCACCTTCCCCCGTACCTCCCAGGCCACGGTGTTCCAGCCGCCCGAGGGTCTCACCGACGCCGTCGACGCCGCTCTCGCCCTGCGCCGGCCGCTGCTGATCACCGGTGGGCCCGGTACGGGCAAGTCCACCGTCGTCGAACAGGTCGCCGCCGAACTCGACCTCGGCCCCGTACTGCGCTGGCACATCACCTCCCGCAGTACTCTCGCGGACGCGCTCTACCGTTACGACGCACTCGGCCGGATCCACGCCCACCGGCTCCAGCAGGCCGGAGCCCGCGCCGGAGAGGAGGCCGGAAACGATTCCATCGACGACTTCCTGACGCTCGGCCAGCTCGGCACCGCGCTGCTGCCCGCCCCGCGGCCGCGGGCCCTGCTGATCGACGAGATCGACAAGGCCGACCTCGACCTGCCCGGCGACCTGCTCGACGTGCTGGAGCGCGGTGAGTTCCACATCACCGAACTGCTCAGGGAAGGCCAGGAAGAGGCGCACGTACGTCTCTGGGGCGACGGGCAGCGCCATCTCGTGCGCGACGGACACATCCAGTGCACGGAGTTCCCGTTCATCGTGATGACGAGCAACGGCGAGCAGGACATGCCCGCACCGCTGCTGCGCCGCTGTGTGCGGTTCACCATGCCGAAGCCGGACACCGCATTCGTCACCCGGGTGGTCCGGGCCCATCTCGGTCCGGACACCGGTGCGGACGATCCGGCTGCCGCCCTGGTCAACGACTATGTGCAGCGGGTCGCGGCCGGCGGGAGCGTTGCCATCGACCAGCTCCTCAGCACCCTGCACCTGCTGAACGGCACCGCTCGCACCCCGGAGGAGCGGCAACGCGTCGTCGCACTGCTGATGAAGGATCTGTCGGGTGCCTGAGCCGGCCGGAGGTTCGCAGCCCGATGCCGTGGGCCGGGTGGTGGCCGCGCTGCACGGTCTGGAGCGGGACCTCGACGGCATCGGGATCGCCGAACTGCTGTGGCTGGCGGCCGGCTGGCGCGACCGGCCACCGGATCGCGGAGGGGTCTCCCCGGTGGGTTCCGGCGAGCGGGAGACCCGCGCCGAGTTCTCACGACCGCCGCCCGTCGCCCACCGGCGGGAGCTGCCGGTCCATGGACACACCGGTGCCGCCGAGACCGAGGACCGGGCGCGGGAAATCGTCGTCCCCAGGGCATCGGCGCTGCCGGGGGCCCGCCGGATCGCGACCGCACTGCGTCCCCTGGGCCGCCCCTGGCCGGCCGGGCGCGGCCTGCGGCTCGACATCGGGGCCACCGTCGCCGACTACGCCCGCAGCGGAGAACTGGTCCCGGCGTTCGTCTCCGCACCGGAGCGCTGGTTCGACCTGGCGGTCGTGGTCGACCGCACGCCCACCATGCGGGTCTGGGACGACACCGTCTCCGAACTGCTGAAGCTGCTCACCCGGTCCGGTGTCTTCCGGACCGTGCGGGTGTCGGGCACCGACCTGGGCGGCACCGGGGAGAACACCCGGCCCGGCCCCGGTGCGCGATTGCCCGGACCGTCCGGGGACGTCCGCAGACTGGTGCTCGTCGTCTCCGACTGCGTACCCGGCCGGACCGGCGGACAACTGCTGTGGGAGCGGCTCCACCAGTGGGCAGGCGCCGGTCCCACCCTGCTGGTCAACCCCCTCCCACAGGAGAAATGGCGGCTGAGCGGTCTGGACCTGCCCGCGGTCCGGGTGACCCGGCCGTCCCCTCCCGGACTCCACGGCAGCCGTCTGCGCTTCACCCGGCCACCCGTACTGGACGCTCTCCCGCCCATCGGGGGCCCGCCCGCGCCGGACGACTGGCTGCCCGTGCCCGTGGTCGGTCTCTCGGCCCGTGCGGTCCACCGCTGGGCCCGTACGGTGATGCGGGGTGATCCGGCCGGCTGTCCGGCGGTCCTGGTGCCCGCGCCCGGTGTCTTCCGCCGCCTGCCCCCGCAGCCGCCCGCCGACGGTGCCCACGCGGTGGAGTCCTTCGTCCAGCGTGCCTCCGACCCGGCCTTGTCCCTGGCCGTGCTGTGCTCGTCCTTCTCCCGGCTGAATCCCGCCCTGCTCCACCTGGTGCGCCAGGAACTGGTACCGGATGCCACCACGGCGGATGTCGCCGAGATCGTCACCGGCGGGCTGGTCGACGTCGCGGCCGGTGCCATGGACCGCTCGGGGCCCGTTCTGGTCTTCCGGCCCGGGGCACGGGAGGCGCTGGCGCGCCGTCTCGGGGTACGGGACCGGCTCCGCACCCGGGAGACGGTGAGCCGCTGGATCGCCGCCCGTCCGGCCGCGCTCAGCACCTTCCACGCACTGGTACCGGATCCGGCGGGCGACCGCGGGATCGCCGGGGACTCCACCCCCTTCGCCGCCGTGCCGGCGCACCGGCCCGCGCCGTTGGACAGGCCCGGTCCCGGTCCGGAAGCCGCGGCCGCCCGAGAGCCGCGGCGGCCGATGCCGCGGCTGCCGCTGTTCCGGAGGCGGATGGCAGCCACGGAACATCAGCCCTACTTCTTCCTGAGCTATGCCCGTACCCCGCGCATGCTTCCGGGGGGACCCGATCCGGACATGTGGGTGGAGCGGCTCTTCCGGGATCTCTGGGACCATGTGGCAGCCATGACGGACCTGCCCGGGAGATCACCGGCTGGGTTCATGGACCGGGAGGTCCGTTCAGGAGAAGGCTGGTCGGCGGGAGTCGCCGAGGCGCTGGCGACCTGCAGGGTGTTCGTACCGCTGTACTCACCGCGGTACTTCGCCAGCGAGCTGTGCGGCAAGGAGTGGTCCGCCTTTGCCCGGCGTGCTGCCTACGGCCGGGCCGGGAGCGACCGCCCTGCCGAGGCGATCGTGCCCGCGCTGTGGGTTCCGATGCAACCGGCGGAACTGCCGGTACCCGCCGAGCGCATCCAGTACAACCACCGGGCCTTCGGGGACCGCTATGTCACCGACGGGCTGTACGGGCTGATCAAGCTCCGCATCTTCGCCGAGGAGTACGAGGCCGCCGTCTACGAGCTGGCCAAGCGGATCGTCACTGTCGCTGATACCACCCGGGTCGCTCCCGCTTTTCCCGCCGACTGCTGGAGCGCTCCCAGTGCCTTCGGGACCCCCACCGGCGGTCCGAGGCCCCTGAAGCTGACCGTGGCGGCTCCCACGCGCCACGATCTCCCGGCAGGCCGCGTTCCCGACTACTACGGCAAACGGCCCCAGGACTGGAATCCGTACCATCCGCGATCCGTCCGGCCGATCGCCTCGGTGGCACAGGATCTCCTTCGCTCCCTCAACTACCGGGCGACGGTCTCCTCCCTGGAGGAAGAGACCCTTCCCCGCTCCGGACAGCCTCCCACCCAGCCCGAGATCCTGCTGGTGGACCGGTGGACCCTGGCGGACGACAACCGGTGTGCCCGGCTGGCCGCCTTCGCCGCGGAGCCGCGCCCCTGGGTGACTGTCGTGACGCCCTGGAACCGGGACGACCCCCAGAGCCGGACCTCCGAGGCGGAACTGGACGAACGGCTGGAGCGGATCATCCCCGGCCAGCGGCAGACCGGCCGGGTCACCGGCCGGGACGTCCTCAGCATGGAGGCCTTCGGGCGGATCCTGCCCCAGGTGGTGGAATGGACGGTCAACGAGTACCTGCGGCATGCCGTTGCACGGCCGCCGGCGCCGGGCGAAGCTCTCGCCCGTCCGCCGAGAGCGCTTCACCACACGGGTGAGGCCCCGGGGGGCGGGGAGTCCGAGGAGTAGTCCTCTTCGCGGAGAACGGCGATCGCAGGCGGACCTGCCGGGGGATCAGGACTTCCCCGCCCCCCGCGACCTCATCAGCGGCTGGATCCGGGTCCCGAAGTTCTCCATGCCCGTCAGGAACTCGTCGAAGACCAGGATGATCCCCTTGACCCCGGTGACCCCCGCGATCTCGTCCAGCATCCCCGCCACCGTCCCGTAGGACCCGACCAGCGTCCCCATGTTCAGGTTCACGGCGCCCTCCGGCAGGGCCACCGTCTTCGCCGTCGACGCGGCGTCCGCGTCCTTGTCCGTCGCGGTCTGTTCGGTGAGATAGCCGAGTGCCGCGAGGTCCGCGTGGTCGTGGTAGTCCTGCCACTTCGCCCGCGCGGCCTCGTCCGTCTCGTCGGCGATGACCATGAAGAGGGTGTAGGCGCCGACGTCGCGGCCGGTTGCGCGGGACGCTTCGGCGAGGGTGGCGGTGGCGTCGGTGAGGGCGAGCGGGGTGTTGACGCCGCTGCCAAGGATGAAGTTCCCGTCGGCGTGTTCGGCCGCGAACCGCATGCCCGTGCCGCTCTGGCCCGCGGCCAGGACGTCGATATGCCCGTTCGCCGGGCGCGGGGAGAGGACGCAGCCGTCCATGGTGTAGAAGTCGCCGCTGAAGTCGCTCCTGCCGTCCCGCCACAACTGCCGCAGTACGGTGACGTATTCGGCGGCCCGAGCGTAGCGGTCGGCGAAGTGGCCGTCGCCGGGCCAGAGGCCCATCTGGGCGTACTCCGCGGGGGCCCAGCCGGTGACGATGTTGACACCGGCCCGGCCGGGGGCGACGGCGTCGACGGTCACCGCCATCCGGGCCGCCATCGCCGGGGGGAGGGCGAGGACCGGTACGGAGGCGTAGAGCCGGATCCGGTCGGTCACGGCGGCCAGGGCCGCGGTCAGGGTGAACGATTCGAGGCAGTGGTCCCAGAACTCCGTCTCGCCGCCGAAACCCCTGAGTTTGATCATCGACAGGGCGAAGTCGAGCCCGTACTCCTCGGCCCGCTGGACGACCGCCTTGTTCAGTTCGAAGGTCGGCAGGTACTGCGGGGAACTCTTCGAGATGAGCCAGCCGTTGTTGCCGATGGGGAGGAAGACCCCGATCTCCATGCCGCTCCTCAGTCGTCGGGCCGCCGCCCCTGCCGCCGCGTCCCCGCAGGGGCAATCCTGCCGGTGCCCCGGTGCCGGGCACAACGGCGCCGTCCCGCCGTTCACCCGCCGGCCGGGCCGCTCCCGGATTCTTCTCGGTAGGCGTGGGAACCATGGGACCGCCGATGAGCATCGCTATGGGCGCGGACCGGTGCGGCAGGGGGAGCGGGAGCGTGCCACGTACCCGCGAACACCGGACGGACACGATACAAAGGGCGGGGATCGTGACGTATGCAAGGGCTCGGCTGGGGTGGGGGTCCCTCGCCGTGTGCGGGGTGCTGGTGACCGGCTGTACCGGTGACGGGGGCGGGAACAAGGGGGACGCCCCCGGCGGCGCGGTGGTCGCTTCGCCGGATCCGGGGGTGTCACCCGCCGCCGTACTGAAGGCGGCGGATCCCGGACAACAGCCCGGGACACCCGCGGCGGCCCGGAAGCTGATCGCGAAACTGATCGCCGGGCCGGGGGACTTCTCCGCGGGGGTGCGTGCGGCGGTGCCGTACGAGAGCGACCCGGGCAGTTGGTCGGTGCTCCGCGGCAACTGCGTATGGAACCGCGAGCCGCTGCCCCGCGACGTCCTGGCCACCCTCACCCGGCACTTCGAGCTTCCCGCCGCGGCCGGGAAGGGCCGGGTCCGCCTCTCGGCCACCGTCACCTTCCACCGGACCGCCGCCGATGCCGCCTGGGAGCAGTCCCGGATGGTCGAGGAGGCCCTGGACTGCGACGAACAGACACTCCGGCAGGGCGAGCGGCTGACCGGGCTGATGCCCCAGCCCGCCCGGCACGGCGAGGCCGCCAACCTGTACAGCGAGGACTCCCTGATGGAGTCCGGGCAGTGCGTCAGCGCGGAGCACGGCGGGCCGTACCCGTACTGGTGGCAACAGGTGACATACGGCTCGATGGTGGCATCGGCCTCGGTGTGCGGCGGCCGTGGATACGACACCGACGCGCTGATGAAGATCGTGGTCAATGCCCTGCCCACCATGCAGGCCAGAGCCCGCGGGGAGTTCGGCCGGGATCCCGTGGTCAAGGGCGGCACGCCCGCGCCCGGTGGTACGCCCGCGCCCGGCGGCTCGGCCTCGCCCTCCGGCGCCAAGGACGGTGAGTGATGGAGCGGCTGCTTCCGTCCGACCCCTCGCGGCTGGGCGCCTACCGGCTGCTGGGCCGGCTCGGCGCGGGCGGTATGGGCGTGGTCTATCTCGCGCGCGCCGCGAACGGCGATCTCGCCGCGGTCAAGGTCATCCAGCCGGAGTACGCCGAGGAGCAGGCGTTCCGGGCACGATTCCGGCGCGAGGCCGATACCGCACGCCGGGTCCGGAGCCCCTGGGTGGTGCCGGTGCTGGACGCCGACACGGAGACCGCCGCGCCCTGGCTCGCCACGGCGTTCGTCCCCGGCCCCTCGCTCGCCGAAGCGGTCCAGGAGTGCGGGGTGCTGCCCCCGCGCGCGGTCCGGATCCTGGGCAAGGTGCTGGCCCGGGCGCTGGCCTCGGTCCACACCGCCGGGCTGGTGCACCGGGACGTCAAACCCGGCAATGTCCTGCTGGCGATGGACGGGCCACGCCTCATCGACTTCGGTATCGCACGCTCCACTTCGGCCGAGGCGACCGAGCTGACCTCCGCCGGTGTTGTGGTCGGCACCCCCGGATTCCTCTCCCCGGAGCAGGCCCGGGCCGGTGAGGTCGGCGCGGCCAGCGATGTGTTCTCGCTGGCCTGTGTGCTCGCGTACGCCGCCACCGGACGTCCGCCGTTCGGCACCGGCGCCGTGGACGCCCTGCTGTACCGCACCGTGCACGACACGCCGGATCTGGCCGGCCTCGCGGACGAGGAGTTGCGGGACCTCCTCGGGCGCTGTCTCGCCAAGGATCCGGCCGCGCGGCCCGCGGCCGCCGAGGTCGACGCGGCCCTGGCCGGGGACGCCCCCGAGGGGACCGTCGACTGGCTGCCGGATCCGGTGGTGATGGTGATCGCCCGGCGGTCGGACGCGATGCTGGCGCTGCCCGGCATCGAACCGACTCTCGCCCCCGAGAGCACCGTGTACCAGCCCGCGCCGGACCGGCGGCGGTTCCTCGCCCTGGCCGCCGGGGGTACGGCGCTGCTGGCGGCGGGCGGCGGAACGGCCCTCTGGTGGGCGCTGCGCGACGACGGCGGTAAGCCCGCCGCCGGGCCGGAGCGCGTCATCGGCCTCCACGCGGACCTCAGCGGCCCCGAGAAGGCCGACGGTATCGCGCAGGAGCGGGCCGCCCGGCTGGCCGTGGACGAGTTCAACGCCCGGGACGGCAAACCGTTCACCCTGGTGCTCGACGTGGTGGACGACAAGGGCGAGGCGGCCCGGGCCGTTGGGGCGGCCCGCAGGCTGACGGAGAACCCGGCCGTCCTGGCCGTCGTCGGCCCGACCGGCTACACCTCGGCCGTGGCGGCCGTCGAGGTCTACGAGCGGGCCCGGCTGCCACTGGTCTCGGTGACCGAGCTGTCGCTCGCCGCCGGGAACACCTCACTGCTGACCTCCCCGAAGTGGTACTACCGGGCCGCCCCGATCCGCCCGTACACCGCCTTCGGGACGATGATGGCGATCTCCGCGCAGGGCGCCCGGCGTCCCGGGCTGCTGATCGACCGGGTGGGGGGCATCACCCGCTGGGAGCTGACCTTCCTGGCCAAGATGTCGGCCCGCAATCTCTCCCTCGACCTCCGGGTCCGGGTCGTTCCCGAGCGGGCCCGGCCCGACTCCGTACTCGCGGACATGCTCGCGCGGGACATCGACGGCCTGTACTACACCGGCACACCCGAACGCGCCGCCGTGGTGGCCCGGGCCCTGGGACAGCGCCGGTTCGCCGGGCCCCGGTTCCTCGACGCCGCCTCGGCGACGGACGGCTTCACCCGGGCCGCGGGCGCCGCGGCCGAAGGATGGCAGGCGATCACCCCGTTCATCGGACCCGAAGCGGCTCCGGTGAAGACCTTCGCGGCGGCCTACCGCAAGCGCTACGGGACCGCTCCGCCGACCGGTGCCGCCGAGACGTACGACGCGATCCGGATGCTCGCCGACCGGATCGTCCCGCTCCGGCAGGGCGAGGGCCGCCGCCAGTTGGGCGACGCCCTGGCGAAGGTCAGGTTCCAGGGCCTGACCCAGACCTTCGCGTACAACGAGAGCCGCCATCTGGAGGCGAAGTACGTCCACCGGCACACGGTCAGCGGCGGCCGGTTCACCTACACCGGGCCCCTGGAGCTGCCCACCTGACGCACCGGCGCAGAAACCAGGGACGGCAGCAGGTACGGCGAGGACGGCGAGGAACGACGCATGCGCGCACTACGGCCCGAGGACCCCGAGTCGCTCGGCGGGCACCGGCTGCTCGCCCGGCTCGGCACGGGGGGCATGGGCACGGTCTATCTGGCCCGCGCGGCCGACGGGACACCCGTCGCCCTGAAGGTGATCCGTGCCGAGTACGCCGCGGATCCGGCGTTCCGGGCCCGGTTCCGCCGCGAGGTGCGGCTGGCGGGCAGCATCTCCGGGCGCTGGGTGGTGCCGGTGACGGCGGCCGACGCCGAGGCCGCCGCGCCCTGGCTGGCCACCGCCTTCGTCCCGGGCCCGTCATTCGCGGAGGCGATGGCGGTGCTCGGGGCGCTGCCGGCCACGACCGTCGCCGTGCTCGGCGCCCGGCTGGCGCGGGCGCTCGCCGAGGTGCACGGCGCGGGACTGGTGCACCGGGACGTCAAACCCGGCAATATCCTGCTCGCCCTCGACGGCCCCCGGCTCATCGACTTCGGTATCGCCCAGGGCGCGGGCGCGACGGTGCTCACCGCGCCCGGCGCCGTGATCGGTACGCCCGGCTATCTCGCCCCGGAACAGACCCGGGTCACCGGGGGCGAGGCGGCCCCCGCCACCGATATCTTCGCCCTCGGCTGCGTACTGGCCTACGCGGCGACCGGGCGGCGGCCGTTCGGCACCGGGGACTCCGGCGCGGTGCTCTACCGCACGGTCCACGAGGAGCCCGATCTCGAAGGGCTCGGTACGGCGGTGCCGCCGGAGCTGGCCGCGGCGATCGCGGCCTGTCTGGCCAAGGACCCGGCCCGGAGACCGACCGCCGCCCGGCTCCGGCAGTGGTGCGAGGCCGCCGGGGGAGCCGGGGGCGGCGACTGGCTGCCGCCGGAGGCCCTGCGTCTGGTGGCGGAGCGCTCGGCCCGGGCCCTGGACCCGCCGCCCCGGCTGCCCGGAACGCCCACCGAACCGGACCTCCAGGTGACCGTGGCCCTGCCGCCCACCCGGCGCAAGGCGCTGCGCATCGGTGGCACGGCGGCCGTCGCCGTTGCCGTCTCCGGCACCGCCGCCGCGGCGGTGCTGCTGCGCCGCGAGCCGGACGGGAAGGGCACCGGCCCCACCGTGCCGACCCGCACGATCGGGCTGCACGCCGATCTCTCCGGCAGCGGCGCGGACACCGGCCGGGCACAGGAGCGCGGGGCACGGATCGCCGTCGCCCGGCACAACGCCCGGAAGGGCGTGGCCTTCCGGCTCGCCCTCACCGTCCAGGACGACCGGGGCGAGGCCGGACGGGCCGTGACGGCCGCGGGACGCCTGACCGGGAACCCGGCCGTGTGCGCGGTGATCGGCCCCGGCACCGCCGCCGGTGCGCGGGCCGCCGCACCGGTGTACGCCGCGGAGTCGATGCCCTTCCTGCTGGCCTCGGCCGACCCGGACGAAGCCGGGCTGACCATCAGCGCCTTCCGGACCCTGTGCACCGTCCGGGCCCCCGCCTCCTACCGCCTCTTCCCGGTGATCTCCTATCTGACCCGGGTGGCCGACAGCCGCCGCACGGCCGTCGTCGAGGACGCCGCCGCGGGCAGCACGGCCCGCTCCCTGACCAGGAGCCTGAAGGAGGCACCGCCGAACGGGGACGAGGGCACGGTCTCCGAACACCTCGTCGCCGCGGACCGGGACGACTTCGCGCCGGTGGTCGGCCGGGCGCTGGCCACCCGCCCGCAGGCCGTCGTGTACGCCGGGACCTCACCGGTCCGCGCGGCGGCCTGCGCCCGCGCGCTCGCCGCGGCCGGTTTCACGGGCACCCGCACCGGTTTCGAGCCCGCGATGCGGCCGGAATTCCTGAAGGCGGCCGGCCGAGCGGCCGAGGGCTGGGTGTTCGAAGCCCCTTACACCGAGGCGCAGTCGGCCACCGGTGCGGCCGCGCGGGCGTTCACCACCGCCTACCGCACCGAGTACGGCACGGCACCGGCCCGCTGGTCGGCGGAGGCCCACGACGCGGTGGGGCTGGTCGCCGCCGCCCTCGGCGCGTTCGGGTCGCGGACCTCCGTGGTGCCGGGCGAGGTCGCCGAGCGGGTCTTCCGTTCCTCGTACGAAGGGGTGGCCAAACCCCTCCGTTTCCAGCAGGACGGCACCCATATGCTCCAGTTGGAGGCCTCGGCGTTCCTGTACCGGGCGGAGAAGGGGGCGTTCCGCTATCTGGGCCGGTTCGACCAGGTGAAGTGAGCGCTCCGGCACCCCATGCAGGGGACGGTTCCGGTGGCGCCCGGGAACGGCCGGATACGCCAACCGGTGTGCTGTGCAAGGGAAAAGGGAACGCACCGGCCGGATTTCCCGTCCTGCTGCGCGGAGTGCACGGCAGGTTCGGCCGTGCGCCGTGGAACGAAAGGGAGAACATGCCCGTGCTCATCAGGCGTGCCGCCGCCGTCCTCACCACCTCGGCTCTGGCCGCGACCGCTCTCGCGGTGACCGCCGCTCCGGCCACCGCCATCCACGACGGGCAGAACACCACCGTGACGGACCATCCGTACGCGATGCTGCTGACCACCTCGGACGGCAGCCAGGCGTGCGGAGGCACTCTGGTCGCACCCACCAAGGTCCTCACGGCGGCCCACTGCGTCGACGACACGACCGCCACCACCATGAAGGTCATCGGCGGCCGTACCGAGCTGGCGAGTACGAAGGGAACGGTCCGCGCGATCCGGTCGGTCGCCCTCCACCCCCGGTACGACCAGCGGGGCCTGGTCAACGACGTCGCGGTGATCACGCTCGACAAGGCGATGCCGTACGCGTCCCTGCCGGTCGCGGGCCCGAAGGACAAGGCCCTCTATACGGTGGGCAGCACGGCCAAGGCCGTGGGCTGGGGGATGATCGCCCGCGACACCCAGGCGACCCGGCTGAAGTCGGCGTCGCTCAAGCTCTCGCCGATCGCCCAGTGCGATCCCTTCACCGACTCGACCGACTCCCTCGCCAAGAAGGTGTGCGGTACGCCGCCCGCCGGGACGCAGAACAGCATCTGCCGGGGCGACTCGGGCGGTCCGCTGGTCGCCGGGGGCAAGGTCATCGGCGTCGTCACCACCGGGAACAAGTACTGCGACACCGATCATCCGAAGTCGGTCTTCGTCCGTACCAGCGCGGTCGCGGCCGACCTCGGTCTGCCCACCGGCTGACCCGTGCCTTCCGGCTGACCGCCTGCTGACCCGCGCCTCCGGCTGACCGCCGGACCCGGCCGGGCGGCGCCCCCGGAGGGCCCGGGAAAGGCGGAAGGGCCCGCACCACGAGGGTGCGGGCCCTTCCGGAAAGCGTCTCCGGCGATCAGGCGGGGACGATGTTCTCCGCCTGCGGGCCCTTCTGGCCCTGCGTGACGTCGAAGGAGACCCGCTGGCCCTCCTGGAGCTCACGGAAGCCCTGCGTCGCGATGTTCGAGTAGTGGGCGAAGACGTCGGGGCCGCCGCCGTCCTGCTCGATGAAGCCGAAGCCCTTTTCCGAGTTGAACCACTTCACGGTTCCCTGAGCCATGACATTCTCCTTTAGGTAGGCAGAGGCCCCATCCGGAGATGCCGGAAAACCAAAAATGCGCCCGATGGATAAACAGTCCCGTCAGGCGCACATAAGTTCTATGGGTACCACAACTGCAACGCCTTTATTCTAGCACGTCACGTACCGGAGCGGGGCGTGTACGCGTCCGTACGGTGTGGCGCCCGGTCGATCCCGGGTGCGGGGCCGCGGGGCGGCCCGGTCTACCAGTAGTGCCGGCGGCCGCCGACCGCATGGCCCAGCAGGCCGAGGATCCACAGGATCAGCCCGATCACCACCAGGACGATGCCGATGGTCCACAGCACGCCGACACCCGTGATCAGGCCGACGATCAGCAGAATGACACCAAGGACGATCATGGTCACTCCCCGGTTGATGGGGTTCCCGCGGCCGGCGCGGTTCGTGCGGTTTGCGGGCGGGCGGTTACGCGGGCTTCGCGTAGTCGCCGTATCCGGTCCAGTCGATCGTGACGCAGGCCTCGTCGCCCTCCACCCAGGCGTCATGACCGGGCGGGATCTCGACGAAGTCGCCGGGGCCCGCCTGGGCGCGCTCCCCGTCGTCCATGACGATCGTCACTCGTCCGCTCACCACATAACCGGTGTGGGCCGCGCGGCAGGTGTCCGTTCCCGCCAGGGGTTTGACATGGGACGACCAGCGCCAGCCCGGCTCGAAGACGGCACGGCCGACCGGGCCGCCCGCGGTGTTGAGGACATCGAGCCGGCCCTTGCCCTCTTCGAAGGGGCGGGTCTCGTCGGCGCTGTCGAAGTTGCGGATCACCAGTCCGGCCATGATCCTTCGCCTCCTGGCCAGAAACGGCCCCGAGTCCTCGTACCAGCGTAGTCCTCCGTACCGCGCCCGGCTTCCGGGGCCGGGCGGGCCGACGGGCCGGAGCGGGCCGACGGGGGCGGAAGACGCCGGAGGGGGCCGGACCGGCCGGTGTCCGGTCCCGTCCGAGGCTTTACGATCATCGTCACCACGGGTGGACCGTGCCCGGCCCCGACGAGGAGACCGCATGAGCAGACGTGCCGGCCGCACCGCTTCCGCCCCGGGGGCGATACGGCCCACCGTCACCGTGTGCCGGGGCTGCTGCTGCGGCAGCCCCAAGATTCCGGGCGTCGACCACGCCGCGCAGCTCCGGGAGTTGCGGGCGGCGGTGGGGGACGGGGCGACCGTACGGGTCACTGACTGTCTCGACGTCTGCGATCAGGCGAACGTCGTGGTGGTACAGCCGTCCGCGGAGGGCCGCAGAGCGGGCGGGCGTCCGGTCTGGCTGGGGCTGGTGAACGACCGGGACGCCGCCGGGGACATCGCCGCCTGGGTCGAAGGGGGCGGGCCCGGGATCACCGAGCCGCCCGGGGTGCTCGACCTCTATGTCTTCACTCCCTCCCGGCGCGTCCGCGCCGAACTCGGCGAGGGGTAGTCCGCCCGGTCCCGGCGTAGGCCGCCACCGGCGTCCACGATGCCGGCCGCCGACCGCGCGGCCGTACTCCCCGCCGCCGTCATCGACGGTGCCGGAATGCTCACCTTCCGTCATGGCGGCAGCCCTCCGGTCACCCCGGAGCGGCGCGCGGGACGCCGTACGCCGAGGGCATCGGGATCAGGCCCCCCTATTCGGTGAATCCCGCCGACACGGAGGCGCCGGAGGAGACCGCCGCCACGACGGGCTGTCTGATGGGCGCGGCGGACGCGGCCGGAAGGGAGTTCAGCCCATGACGGAGACGGAGCACGGCGACGGTGACCGTGGACCGGGGCGCCGGGAGACGGAGGAGGAGCGGGCGGACCGGCGCTGGGCGGATCTCATCCAGGAGGTGAGGGTCACTCAGACCGGTGTGCAGATCCTCTTCGGGTTTCTGCTGACCGTGGTTTTCCAGGCCCGCTTCACCGAGCTGGGGACCACGGACCTCGATATCTACACGGCCACGGTGATGCTCGGGGCCGCCGCCACCGGTGCCCTGGTCGCACCGGTCGCACTGCACCGGATGCTCACCGGCCGCCGGGTCAAACCCCGGACGGTGGACCTGGCCGCCCGGCTGACCGTCGTCGGGCTGGTGCTGCTGCTGTGCACGATGACCTCCGCGCTGGTGCTGGTGCTGCGGGTGGCCCACCACGGCGGTCCCGCCGTGTGGCTCGTCGTACCGATGGTGCTCTGGTTCGTCCTCTGCTGGTTCGTGCTGCCGCTGTGGATCCGCCGGCACGACGGATCGTGACGCACGACGGATCGTGACGCACGACGGATTGTGACGTACGACCGATCGTGACGTACGACCGATCGTGACGGCGGTGGGCCGGACCGGCCCACCGCCGTCTGCACGGCTGTACTTACGGCTACGGCTACGGCTACGGCTACCGCTCGATCGCGGGCTGGTCCGCGACCCAGAGCCACGTCCCGTCCGGCTGACGGCGGGCCACCTCCGCGGTCACATCCCCGTTGGTCTGCACGGCCGTCGTCAGCGCCAGGTCGCCGCTCACCAGCGCCGGGTGCTGCCGGCCCGGCGAGAGCACCGGCGCCGCCGCGACGAGCTGCTCGAACACCTTGCGGATCTCCGCGTGTCCGGTCGCCCGGCTGCCCGGCGGGAACTCCAGTACGGCATCCGGTTCGTACAGTGCCACCAGTCCGTCCACATCGCCCGCGTTCGCCCGCTCGATAAAGTACTTGCCCAGGTCGTTCGGCTCGGTGGCCACGTTCTTCGCTGTCATGCGGAGCAGCCTCGCAGCGAATACACGACACCTTCTGTCATGTATCCCTTAGGGTTTCCGGATGCGCGCCGACCGGCTGGTCTCCCTCGTTCTGCTGCTGCGACAGCACGGCCGGCTCTCCGCGACCGCGCTCGCCCGCGAGCTGGAGGTCTCCACCCGTACCGTGCTGCGGGATATCGAGGCGCTGTCCGCGGCCGGTGTCCCGGTCTATGCCGAGCGCGGCCGGAACGGCGGATTCGCGCTGCTGCCCGGACTCCGGACGGAGCTGACCGGGCTCAGCCACGACGAGGCACTCGCCCTGCTGGTCGCCGGATCCCGGCGCGGCGCCCAGGTGTTCGGGCTGGGCTCCGCACTCGCCTCGGCCATGCGCAAGGTGGTCGACGCCCTGCCCGAGAGCCATCGGGTCGCCGCGGCCGGCGCGGTCCGGCGACTCCTCGTCGATCCGGAGACCGACCTGCTCGCCCGCCGCCCGCCCGGTGACGACGACGAGATGCCCGACGACGTGCTGGCGGAGGTCCGGCGCGCGGTGTTCGCCGGGCACCGGCTGCGCATCCACTACGCGGCCGCGGACCGGGCCCCGGAGTGGCGCACGGTGGAGCCGGTGGGGCTGGTCACCGTACGCGGCAAGGGCTATCTGCTGGCCGTACGGTCCGGCGCGGACCGCACCTACCGGCTCTCCCGCATCCTGGCCGCCGAGGAACTCGCCGAACCGGCGCGGCGGCCGGAGCGCGTCGATCTGGACCTGGCCTGGCAGGAGCGCAGCAACCGGTTCCGTACCGGCGGCGACCAGGTCGCCGTGGTGGTGCGGACCGCGGCGGCACGGCGGGAGGAGCTGGCCGGTACCGCGCTCGCCGTTCTCGCCGAGGACACCGAGGCCGACGGGCGGCTCCGGCTGGAGGTCACCTTCCAGGACGCGCGACATGCCGAATGGGCCCTGTGGAACCTCGGCACGGACGCCGAGGCCCTGGCCCCGCGGTGGTTGCGCGACGCCCTGCGCGACCGTGCCGCCGCTCTCGCCGCCCGCTACGCGACACCGTCCTGAAGGCCCGGCCCGGAGAGACCGGACCGGGCCGCGCGAATCTCCGGTACGGACGCATGACCGTGCCGGGACGGGGCAGGCGCCTCGCAGGGCTGCGGCATCTGGAGGAGGCGGCCCGGACGGCCGCCCGCGCCGGGGTCGGATTCGTCCTGGGCGGCCGGCCGCAGCCCCTGGTCGCCCGCGTTCTCACCCTCACCGGCACCGAACTGGGGCCCCGCCCCCGACGTTCGGTCCCGGCCGGGACCCGCCGCGGCGCCGGGCAGCGGCTTCCGTCCGTTCAGGAGCGACTGCTGCGGCTCTCGATGCTCGCCGTCGCCGGCTCCACGGTCCTCGCCTCCGTCCTGCTGGCGACGTTCGCCGGACCCGGCTGACTCCGCCCGCCGCCCGGCCGGGGCGGGGCCGGGCCGGACGGAGAACGGAACCCGGACGCCCGGCATCCGATGGACGCCTGGGACTCCTGAGGCCCGCCGTGATTACCGGAAAGCCCTTTCCCTGCCGCCTTCAGGACATTCACAAAGGCCGTGTTGACGCCGGCTCCGGGAACGCCGGAACATGAAATCGCGCCGAACCGTGAACCGGTCGACGGCGCGGCGCCCCCTTCTGCTCCTCCGGCACCGTGCAACGGGAACCTTCGGCCGGATCCGAAAACCGGGTCCGGAAACGGTCCCGTGCGCGCGAATCGCCCTGCCGGGAAAGCCGTCAGTAATCCTGCGGCGGAGTGCCTTTCCGGCGGTCATCGCCGGGCAAAGAATTCCGGCAACCGTGTTCGATCGGTCTTCAGGGAGAGAAGTATGGCTGCGAACCAAAGGAATTCCCGGCTCCGTACCGCCGTGGCGGTGCTCTCCGCCGGACTCACGGCGGCGGCGGGCACCCTGGTCGGCGGCAGTGCCGCCCAGGCCGCACCCGGCGGCGACGGGGGCGGGCTCGCCGCCCGCGCCGGGCAGTACACGTTCACCGTGCCCCAGGGGGTCACCTCCTACCGGACGGGTGCCGGGGCGGCCTCGGCCGGGATCGTCCGCACCGCCGCACAGGCGCAGTCGGCCATCGACTGCACCCTCACGGCGAGCAACCCGTTCCGCTACTGGGGCGGCCCCTACGGCGGCGGGGTCCAGGGCCTCGCCAGTGTGAACTGCACCGGGACCGTGCAGCAGATCAGTGTGACCGTGGGGCTCTACCGGTACGGCAACCTGGTCAGCTACCGGACCCGTTCCACCTACGGCAACTACATCGGCGGGGCGACCACCGAGTACCCGTACAGCGCGGGCCAGTACCAGACCGGCGCCGTCGGGACCGTCTGGTTCCCGGCCGGCTACTCGCCGCCGAGCGGAAGCTTCCCCCAGACCAACAGTGCCGTCGTGACGATTCCCTAGCGGCGCGGCGCATACAGAGCGGCGTGGTACGGGGCGGTACGGCGCGGGCCCGGAATCCCCGGCGGGCCCGCCCCGCCCCGCCCCGACCCAACAGCTCACCCCGCCCCGGCTGCCCCGTATGCCGGGCAAAGGATGGTTTCACGTTGTATGCGGCGGTGGCCGCGAATCGGGTGTCGCGTACGATTCATTTCGGCCATCCGGCGGTCTCGTCATCCAACCTCCCCACTTCCTGCACACGGTCGCGGAGGGACTCCCGCGGCGCATAGCAGAATGGGCGCGTCGACGGGCCCGCGGCGCGGGCCCGTCCGCTGCACAGTGCGCAACCAACGGGGAGGGGATCCCGCCATGGCGTGGGACGAGTGGGAGCAGTTGAAAACGGCTGCCGTCGAGCGGCAGTCGACCCAGATGCAGTTGAACCGGGTGCCCGACGAGCCCGGTGACGGCAAGACGCTGTCCACGAACAGCCAGGGCGACCTCAAGGTGGACCAGCAGCATCTGGCCAAGGTCGGCGACCAGGCCTACGGGCTCTACAACCGTCTGTGGAACGAGGGGCGGGTGGCCGAGAAGGCCACCGACTCCGCAGGCTCCGATCTGTCCTCCCAGGGCTTCGACCTGGGCGGCGCGCTCAGCCAGGTCAGCGTCGCCTGGATGTCCTCCCTCTCGGACCTCATGGACGCCTGCGCCCATATCTCCAACCATATGGACTTCACCCAGAACGCCCACGCGGGCGACGAGGTCTTCATCCAGCGCGAGATGAGCAGCATCGCCGCGCTC
The DNA here is from genome assembly GCF_053981115.1 of Streptomyces sp. NPDC003691. NCBI lineage: Bacteria > Bacillati > Actinomycetota > Actinomycetes > Kitasatosporales > Streptomycetaceae > Streptomyces > Streptomyces sp. NPDC003691. The sequence continues at coordinate 83,736 of NZ_JBSFNQ010000011.1, forward strand.
GAATCCGGATTCGACGAGCGGGTCGGCCCGCCCGGAAAGCGCAACGAGGCGTACGGCGACGAGAAGAAGAAGGACGACAAGTAAGTGGACTTCGATACTCTTCTCCACGCCAATTTCGGCAAACTCGACGCCGCGGTGACCGACTGGGACACCCTCGTCAAAAACCTCAAGAACCTGGACACGGCCGCCAACGAGGGGCTCAAGGCCACCGCGTACGGTGCCGACTGGCGCGGGGTGAACTCGGACGTCTCCCGGAAGTTCATCGGCAAGACCGTGGGCGAGTTCGCGGACGCCCACACCCAGGCCGAGTCCATCCGGAACATCCTCAAGGACACCGCCGGTGAGCTGCGGGGCTTCAAGGGCGAGCTGGACGAGGCGATAACCGCCGCGCGGAACCGCGGTATGTCGGTACGCCCCGACGGCTCCGGTTACGTGGTCCGGGCCGCCGACGGCGACGCGGGGAAGGATGTGAAGCAGGGCGACGTCGACGGCGTCAGCGACCGGATCAAGGGCATCCTCGCCAAGGCCACCGAGAGCGACAGCACTGCCTCCCGGGTGCTGCGGGCCCTGGTCGCCCAGGCCGACAAGGGCTTCGGGGACGCCGCCTACCGGGACCGCGACCAGGCCGCCAACGCGGTGAAGAAGGCCGAGGAGCTGGCCGCCCTCGCGAAGAAGGACCCGGGCAAGCTCACCGCCGAGGAGTTCGACCGGCTCAATGCCGGGCTCGCCGAGTACAACAAGGACGACCTGTTCGCCACCACCTTCGCGCAGCAGCTCGGCGCGCAGGGCACGCTCGACTTCTGGGCGAAGCTCAACGATCCGAACGCCCGGGACTACCCGGCCGACGGCAAACGGCTCGACCAGTACGCGGAGCTGCAGAAGAACCTCAGCCTGACCCTGGCGAACGCCACCCAGAGCGGCTCCCCGGAGATGTCGCTCTGGAAGTCGGACATGCTCCAGGCGGCCGACAGGCCCGTCGGCGCCCTCAACGGGCTCTCCGGCTATGTGGTGATGTCCAACCTGATGCGCCACGGCGACTACGACGACTCCTTCCTGAACAGCTACGGCACCGGGATGATGGCCCGGGAGCAGGAGGGCATCCGCAACGGCCAGCGTCCCGAGCAGATCTGGGGCTACCACGGCGGCGGTCTCTGGCCGCATCTGAACTCCTCCGGCACGGACTTCGGTTTCGACCCGATGACCGGCTATATGAAGGCCCTCTCCAACAGCCCGGACGCGGCGACGGCGTTCTTCAACGCCGAGTTCATCGACAAGGACGCCGAGGGCAACCCCTTCAAGCGCGACACCGACGACAACGGCAAGAAGGGCCATGTCGACCTCAGCAACTTCCAGTACCTCTTCGAGGAGCGGGCCTGGATGCGCGAGGAGGACTCCGAGGGCGAGCAGAGCATCTCGGGCAAGAACTACCTCGCGGCCGCCCTGGAGGCGGCGACGACCGGGCACCCGGCGGGCGAGCTGCCGACCTCGGAGACCGTGGCCCACTCCCCGGAGCAGGCGTCGCTCTACAAGAACATCGTGGAATCCGTGTCGGACAACCCCGACCGGCTCCTCAAGAACGGCTATATGTCGGACAGCTTCGGCCAGATGACCGCCGAGTACATGCCCGACATCAACCGTGCCTTCAGCGCCGGTGAGAAGGGCGAGGCGGATGTGTTCATCGCGCCCGGCGCGACCGCCGACATCGACCAGGGCGACGCGACCCGCTTCCTCTACACCCTGGGCCGCAACCCCGAGGGGTATGCCGCGGTCACCCTGGGCCAGCACAACTACACCTCGAACCTCCTCGAGTATCATGCCGCCAACCCGGACGCGTTCATCAAGGACGACAAGGGCGTCACGGCGTCGATGCGGGCCGCGGAGGCGATGGGCGAGGTGCAGGGCATCCTGGGCGGCGGCCGGGCCTACGAGGCCGAGGTGCAGGGCGCCGCGCACGACGCGAAGTACAACGGCGCCCTGGACGCGGCCGGCACCTGGGGCGGCGCCCTCGCCGGTACCGGCATCGGTCTGCTGGTGGCGCCGACGGCCGGACCCGGCGCCATCGTCGCGGGTGAACTCGCCGGTACCTTCGCCGAGGCGGCGATCGGCTCCATCACCGACGGTATGAAGAAGGACAGCACGGACGACGTCCTCTACCGGAACGGGACGAAGTGGGACTCCACCCACGACGACACCTACCGGCTGCTGGAGCGCGAGGCCGCCGCCGCGGGCGAGGCGGCGAAGGCCCCCAACCCCGCCCTGGAGCGGACCATCGCCTCCGCCGCCGAGCGGGGCTTCGACCACGCGACGACGAATGTGAAGAACCACATCGACGGCGAGGCCATCCCCCGGACCCTGGACTCGGAGAAGTGACGAGCATGCGCAAGAGCCTTGTGATCGCCGGAGCGACCGCGGCCGTCCTGGTCGCGGGGGGCGTCGTCTACTACGCCGCGGGCGGGCCCCCGTTCGGCGAGGACGCCGAACTGACCGCCGGACAGCTCTGCCCGCAGCTCGGGCCCGCCGGGCAGGCGGCGAAGGCGCTGAACACGGTGCTGCCGAAGGCCGGTTCGTACCGGGTCGACGCCGAGACCGCCGAGCGCCGGGCGGCGGATTCCGACGGCTACGCCTCCGCCTGCCGGATCCGCGACGGGGAGAAGAAGCTCCTCTTCGTCACCGAGTCGGAGCTGCTGGCCGCCGAGCCGGTGGCGAGCTGGTTCTCCTCGGTCCGGGGCCGCGACTTCCCGGACGGGGAGACCCGTCCCTTCGGACCGGGCGACACCGGCCGGGCATCCGGCCGCGCGGCGGCGGTTCTCGTACCGTGCGCCCCGGCGGGCCAGTCCCCCGAGGGAGCGCGGAGTCTCAGTGTGACCGTACGGCTGCCCGCGGGCGCCCGGCAGTCCACCGCGGCGGCCCGGGACGCGCTCCGGGACCTGGCGCTGGTGGCGGCGGAGCGGAGCCACCGCGAGGCGGCCTGCGACACACCCGCGAATCTCTCGCGCTGAGCGGCGGGGCCGGGACGGGCCGGGGCGGTGCCGGGGCGGGAACGGGGACCGGGGGCACTCGCGCCCCGGCCACCCGCCCCGCCCCGGCCACCGGTCGGGACCGGGTTCGTCGGCCCGGCCCCGCCCGCCCCGCGGCCGGTCAGCCCCCGGCCGCGGCTGCCGTCCCGCCGTGCGGCGGGGCCGCGGCCCCGGCCAGGGCCGTCACGGCCGTATCGACGTCCCCGGCCGTGGTCCAGCGGCCCAGCGACAGCCGCAGCGCCCCGAGGGCCCGCGCGGGGCCGAGCCCCATGGCGGTGAGTACGGGGGAGGGCGTACGGGTGCCGCTGTGGCAGGCCGATCCGGTCGAGGCGGCGATCCGGCCCGCCGCGGCGAGGAGTTCGTGCCCGAGCGCCCCCGCCACACTGATGTTCAGGGTGTTCGGCAGCCGCTCCCGCTCCGGCCCGTTGAGCCGGATCCGGCCCGGCAGCGCCGCCGCCAGCCCGTGGTGCAGCCGGTCGCGGAGGGCCGCGGTCCGGGCCGGGGCGCCCGCGGCCAGTTCGGCGGCCGCCACCCGGGCGGCGGTGCCGAGGGCCACGGCCAGGGCAACGTTCTCCGTCCCGGCCCGCAGCCCGCGCTCCTGGGCGCCGCCGTACACCACGGGTTCCAGCGGGACCCCCTCGCGTACGTACAGCGCGGCGGAGCCCTTCGGGGCGTACATCTTGTGCCCCACGACGGTGAGCAGGTCCACCCCCAGCGCCCGGACGTCGACCGGTATCCGCCCCACGGCCTGGGCCGCGTCGCAGTGGAAGAGCGCACCGCGCGCGTGCGCGGCCGAGGCCAGTGCGGCGACCGGCTGGAGCGCGCCGGTCTCGTTGTTCGCCGCCATCACGGAGACCAGCACGGTGTCGTCGGTGAGCGCCGCGGCCAGCACGGCCGGGTCGACCAGACCGCGGCCGTCGACCGGCAGTACCGTCACCCGGGCGCCGTGCAGCCGCTCCAGCGCCCGGCAGGACTCCAGTACGGCGGGATGCTCCGTGGCCTGGGTGACGATATGCGGCCGCGGGCGGCCCGCGGCCAGGACGGCGCCCCGCAGGGCCAGCAGATCGGCCTCCGAACCCGACCCCGTGAACACCACCTCGCCGGGGCGGGCCCCGATCAGCCCGGCGACCGCGGCCCGGGCCGCGTCGAGGGCCCGGCGCGGCTCCTCCGCGTACGGATGCCCGCTGGAGGGGTTGCCGAAATGACCGGTGAGATACGGCAGCATCGCCGCCGCGACCCGGGGGTCCACCGGTGTGGTGGCGTTGTGGTCGAGATAGACCGGGCCGTCCGCGAGGCCCGGCGGGGGCAGGGCCTCACCTGCCGGGGCGGTCGTTCCGGTGGTTAAGGCAGGGGCGGGCGCGTCCGCGCCGCCGGGGATGGCGTGCCGCAACGGGTTCCTCCGGTGGTCCGTCTTGTCGGCGGGCCGTACGGCTCATGTCGGCCGCCCGGTCCACCGGCCGGGGCGGCCGTACACCAACTGGCCGCTTTTGTCATCCTATGTGACGATGAAAATGCAAAGTTCCTGGCAAGGAGGGCGAGATGAACCCCGCAGAAAGGGAGTACGGCGACGCCCTGCGACCGAACATGTACGTCTCCGACGCCGATGTCCGGCAGTCCACGTGGTACAAGTCCGCGTTCTCGGGCTCCGTGTTCGCCGAGTCACTGATGGACGACTCCCAGTTCCTCTGGGTCAATGCGCCACGGTCGACCTTCGCCGGACTGCTGCTCGACGGCAGCCGTCTGGTGGGCTGTTCGCTGCGTGACGTCGCCTTCGAGGACTGCGACCTCACGGGCGTGACCATCAACGGCGTCAGGGTCGAGGAGCTGCTGGCCGCGCGGGAGGGGGCGCACTGATGTCCACTCCCATGATCTTCATCAAACCGGAGCTGCGGCCCGATCTGGCCGACGCCTACGACATCGAGCCGATCGGCATCGAGGACGCCATCAGCAGCGCGGTGGCACGCGGCGAGAGCCTGGAGGGCAAGGAGGACGGTGTGGCCCGGCGCTTCCTCGAAGGCACCGGCAAGGAGGCCAGCGACGGCGGTACGGGCAAGGAGGCCACCGACGGCGGCACCGGCAAGGAGACCTGCGACACCGGCAAGGAGGCCTGCGACCAGTTGATCCGGTTCCGGCACGGCGACGTCGAGGCCGTGCGGGACTTCATGCGGCCCATCATTTAGGGCCGCCCCGGTGAGCGCGAGGTGATCCTCCTGCTGGGGGCCGAACCGGAGGAGCCGGGGCTCGCGGGGTTCGCCGCGCATCTGCGGCGCCGTGCCGTACCGCACGCCGTCGTCGGCGATCCCGCCCGCCTCGGCTTCGGTGTCGGACTCGACGACCGCGGCCGGAGCACCGTCCGGCTGCACATCCCCGGACACGGCACCCTGCCCGGCGACGAGGTCGCGGTCTTCGTCCGCGACCCCTGGACCTACGCGCAGGCCGGCGCCGCGGAGAGCGGCCCCCCGGACGGCCCCGGCGGGGACGCCCGGTTCGCCTCCAACGGGGACGCCCGGTTCGCCGCCAAGGAGTACCACGCCGCGCTCTGGACCCTCTGCGCCCTGCTGCCCGGGGTCGTCAACCGGCCCGGCCCGCAGGCCTGGCAGTACGACCCCGTCCTCCGCGCGGCCCTGGACCCCGCGGCACTGCTGCCGGAGTACTGGACCACCGACCCGGCGGCGCTGCTCGGCCGGTGGGCCGCCGACGGCACGCCCGAACTGCATGTCGAGGACCTCCTCACCCGCGAACGCCGGATCCTCACGGACCCCGGGCCGCCGCTCCGCTCCGGTACCGAACCGGGCTCCGCGCACCTGCGGGCGGTCTTCGCGCCGTCCAGCCGGTACGCGATCGTGCTGTACGTGGGCCGGCGGTCGTTCACCGTCCTCGACGAGACCGGCACCGACCTCGGGGCCGAGCCCCACCGCACCTTCCTGGACGGCCTCGCGGACACCCTGCGCCGCTACGGGATCCGGTTCGCTGCGGCCGCCCTCGTCGTCCGGGAGCGGCGGCTCGCCGTCAGCCGGATCCTCACCGACCCCCCGTACGCCTGGTACCGCGCCCGCGCCGAAGAAGTGCACGAGGCGCTCCACGCGGAGCTGTGCCGCCCGTTCCCGGCCGACGGGGAGGCGGTGCGATGAGCGTCCTCGTCATCGGGTCGCCCCACGACCGCACCACGGTCCACACGGTGCGCGCCGCACGGCTCACGGGCGTGCCCCACCACTACTTCGACCTCGTACGGTTCCTGCACGGCGGGACCTACCACTGGGACTCCGGCAGCCGGTGCGGCCGGCTGTCCGACGGCGGGACGGCCGTGGATCTGCCCGGCCCCGCGGTCACCGGGATCTACGTCCGGCTCGTCGATGTCGTCGACCGGTTCGCCGCGGCGGAGCGCCCCGCGGCCGCGGCCCGGCTGCGGGCCCTGACGGAGGTCCTGGCCGGTGTTCCCACCACGGTCGTCAACCGCCCCGGCGGCGATCTGAGCAACTGGGCGAAGGCGTACCACCTGAACCTCCTCGGCCGCTGCGGCTTCACCGTGCCCCGGTCGCTGCTCACCAACGACGAGAAGGAGGCCCGGGCCTTCCTGGACGCGGTGCCGGACGCCGTCTTCAAGGGCGCCAGCGGCGAGAAGACCATCGCGTCGGCCTACGATCCGGCGCTGGAGGCGGAGCTGAGGCTGCTGCCGCACAGCCCGGTCCTGTTCCAGGAGCGGATGGCGGGCGCCGATGTCCGCACCCATCTCGTGGGCACCGAGCACTTCTCGGAGCGCATCCGCAGCGAGGGGGTGAACTACCAGTACTGCCGGGGCACCAAGTCGTTCGCTCCGGTCCGGGTGCCGCCGGACATCGTCGCGAAGTGCCTGGCGTACCGGGCGATGAGCGGTCTGGATTTCATCGGATTCGACTTCATGGCCGGCGACGACGGCCGCTACACCGTGCTGGAGGCGAACCCGATGCCCGGCTACGACGGCTACGACCGGCGGCTGGGCCTGCGGGTCTCCCGGGCCCTGCTGGACCTCCTCCAGGGGCACGGGGGCGACTGAGCGTCCGAGCCCGCAGCGCCGGACCCGGGGGAGCGGGGGAGCGAGGGACGGGGAGAGAGGAGTGGTCATGCCCGGAGCACGGGACGAAGCCACCACCGACGGTACGGAGGTGCTCGTCGTCGGCGCCGGACCCGTCGGCCTCACCGTCCGTGCGCTGCTGGAGAGGTGGGGCGTCCGGACCCTGCTGGTGGAGAAGCACCGTACGCTCTCGCCCTTCCCCAGGGCCCGGCTGGTCAATGTGCGGTCCATGGAGATCTTCCGGCTGCTCGGCGTCGACGGTGCCCTCACGGCGGCCGCCTTCCCGCCCGCGTACGGCCGCATCCGCTTCCGCGACACCCTGCGGGAGCCGGACTTCGCCACCGCGGCGATGGTGGGCATCGACGGGCCGGTGCCCGAGAGCCCGGCCGTCGGCATCGTCACCTCGCAGGACCGGCTGGAGCCCGTGCTGCTGGGGGCGGCGGACGGGCCCGTACGGTTCGGCACCGAGCTCACCGAACTCACCGGGCTCGCCGAACGCGCGGAACTCAGCGGCCTCACCGGACTCGACGGTCCCGGCGAGGAGCCCGGCGGAATCGTCGCCCGTCTCACCGACCGCCGGAGCGGCGCCGAAACCCGGGTCGCCGTCCGCCATGTCGTCGCGGCGGACGGCGCACACTCGGCGGTACGGCGACGGCTCGGCATCGACACCGGGGGACCCGGGTCCCTGGGCCCGTTCACCAGCGTCGTCTTCGACGCCGACCTCGGCCCCTGGTGCGACGGCCGGCCCGCCGGGGTGTACTTCACCGCGCACGGCATGTTCGCCCCGGTCCATCCGGAAGGGGGGTGGGTCTGGTTCGTCCCGACGCCGGACGCCGCGGCGGGCGCCGACTGGCCCGGCCTGGTCGCGGATGCCCTCGGTGGCAGCGGGCCGGGCGCCGGCGCCGTGAAGGTGGTCCGTGTACAGCACTGGGAGATGAACGCGTTCGTCGCCGAACGCTTCGGCCTGGGCCGGGTGCTGCTGGCGGGCGACGCCGCGCACGCGCTGCCCATCGTCGGCGGCCTGGGCATGAACGCGGGCCTCGCCGACGCCCACAACCTCTGCTGGAAACTGGCGGGCGTGCTCCGGGGCTGGGCCGGACCCGCACTGGTGGACAGCTACGGCACCGAGCGGCGGCCCGTCGCCCTGCGCACACTCGACCAGGCGGTGGCCAACACCCGGCTGCTGCTGCGCGTCCAGAGCGCGCGCCAGGAGCAGCGGGCCGCGGCCGGAGCCACTGCCGGAGCGGCTGCCGGAGGCGATCCGGGCCCGCTGGAACTGCCCTGGTCGGAACGGTACTTCGCACAGCTGGGGCTGGTGCTCGGGACCGCCTACCGCTCCACGGCCGTCCTCGGCGACGGCACCGGCACCGCCGGGGAGGCAGGGGAGTCTGGGGAGGCCGGGGAGGCCGTACCGTTCGGCGACGGTACGGACTACGTCCCCCGTACGGACCCCGGCCACCGGATGCCGCATGTCCCGCTCGGCGACGGCCGCTCCGTACTCGACACCTTCGGCGAATGGTTCACCCTCCTCACCCCCGAGCCCCGGACGCCGTACCCCGTGGCCCCCTGGCCGCTGCACGTCGAACCCCTGCCCGGCGGCGCGGGCGCGCTCCCCGGCACCGGCCCGCGGGGCGCGCTGCTCGTCCGGCCCGACGGCCATATCGGCGCCCGCTGGCGCACCGGGCCGCCCGACGGGTCCGCCCTCCGCGCGGCCCTCGCCGCGATCACCGGACGGTCCGCGGACGGAGCCCCGCTGCCCTGACGGTGCCGGTCCGGGACGCGCCGCGCGGATCCCCGGACCCCGGGCGGACCGGCCGCGGTGTCCGAAAGACGATCTTGCCGGGCGAATTTCGGACGCCGCATGCTTCCCTCACGCGCGGAGCCCACCCCCACTCCACGGGATCCGCGCACTCCCCCCACAGCGAAGGAAGCACCGGTGACGAACCCACCCGCGCGCGAACCCCGGACCCCGGTCGCGGTCCACCGCCCCGCCGTCGTCCTCCCCGATCACGTGGTGACCCAGGAGGAGATCATCAGCGCCCTCGGCGACCACTTCGCCCGGATACCCCATGTGGAGCGCGGCCTCGACCTGATGCGCAGCACGACCGTACGGACCCGCAGTCTGGTGGCCGGCCTCCCGGCCATGCTGTCGCCCCGCCCCTTCGGACGGCGCAACGCCCACTACCGGGCGGAGGTCGTCCGGCTCGGCGCGGCCGCCGCCGAACGGGCCCTGGAATCCGCCGGAGCCGCGGCCGCCGACGTGGACGCCTTCGTCTTCGTCTCTTGCACCGGCTATGCGCTGCCGGGCCCCGACGCGTACATAGCCCAGGAGATCGGCCTCCGCCCGACCGTACGGCGCACCCCCATCCAGCAGTTGGGCTGCGCCGCCGGAGCCTCCGCGCTCGCGGAGGCGTTCCACTACCTCCAGGGGTACCCGGACGCGACCGTCCTCGTCGTCGCCGCCGAACTCAGCTCCCTCTCCTTCCAGCCCGACCAGCACTCGCTGAGCGACTTCATCTCCAACGGCGTCTTCGGCGACGGCGCGGCCGCCGCCGTACTGCGCCGCGCGACCCCCCGGAGCACCGGTTTCCGGATCCAGGGCGTACGGCAGCATCTGCTCCCCGGCTCCCAGTCGGTGATCGCGGGCAGCACCACCGAGCACGGCTTCCACTTCCGGACCGATCCCCGGGTGCGCTCCACGGTGCCGCGGGTGATCCCCGAGATCGCCGCCTTCCTCACCGAACTCGGCTGGCACCCGGACGATCTGCGCTTCTGTGTCTCGCACACCGGGGGCCCGGTCATCATGGACGGTGTCGAACAGGGCCTCGGGCTGCGCCCAGGCACCCTGGAGCACAGCCGGGAGAGCATGGCCGAACTGGGCAACACCTCCAGCGTCTCCGTCTTCGACGTCCTCCGGAGACACCACGAGAAGGCTTCCCCCGAGCACGGCTCCCGCGGGCTGATCGTCGCTTTCGGTCCCGGCTTCACCACGGAGGTCCTGGCGGGGTCGTGGCAGGACGGCGGCGGTACGGCGGCGGACACCGGCTGACCGTCCGTGGCCGCTCCCGTGGCCGAGGTCCCGGCCCCGCCTGCCGGTGCGCCGGTCCGGCGCCGGCCGCGGGAGTGGCGTTTCCCGGTGCCTGCCATACTCGGGCCGTGATGGATGCCGAGGAGTTCTGGGCCCTGATAGACGAGGCGTGCGCCGAGGCCGACGCGCTGGAACCGGACTTCGACGACCGGCGCGAGGCGATGGAGCGCGCGTGCGAGGAACGGCTGATGAGCCGCACGCCCGCCGAGATCGTCGGGTTCTCCCTGCGCCAGTGGCAGTTGCGCGACCATGCCTACCGGTACGACCTGTGGGCGGCGGCGTTCCTCATCGAAGGCTGGTGGTCCGACGACGGCTTCATGGACTTCCGCGACGGCCTCGTCTCGCTCGGCCGGCACTGGTACGAGCGCGCGCTCGCGGATCCGGACTCGCTCGCCGGCCATCCGGCGGTGCGGGACGGCGGGGACGTGCTCATCGGGAACGAGGACTTCAGCCGGGTGGCCCACCGGGCCTACCAGCGTCTCACCGGTGAACCGGACGGGCTCGACGAGGCGCTGGCGGCTTCCCCGGAAGCCGGCCCGCTCAGCGTGGTGACCGAGCCGGCCGGAACCCGGTGGGACGTCGCCGACGACGACGAGCTGCGCCGCCGGCTGCCCCGCCTCGCCGGGATCTTTCTGGACTGAGGCTCCGGCGGTGGATCCCGATCGCACCGGTGCGATCGGCGCGGGCAGGGCCGGGCCCTTGTGGACCGGCCGGCCCGGCCGCTGTCAGGCGGCCGGACCCGGCCCGGACACCGTGGTCGCGATGACGACCCACCGCGGGAGTACTAGCGGTAGATCGTCTGGATCTGCTGGTAAGCCGCCAGACCCTCGGGGCCCAGCTCCCGGCCGAGGCCGCTGGCCTTGATACCGCCGAACGGGGCCGCCGGGTCGGGGATGTAGCGGTTCACCCCGATGGTTCCGGTACGGACCCGGCGGGCCAGGGCCGCCCCGCGCTCCGGGTCCGCCGTCCACACGGTGCCGCCGAGCCCGAAGTCGGAGTCGTTGGCGAGCCGGACCGCGTCGTCCTCGTCCTCGTACGCGATGACCGAGAGCACCGGGCCGAAGATCTCCTCCTGGGCGATGACGGACGAGTTGTCGACATCGGCGAAGACCGTGGGCCGGACGAACCAGCCGCGTTCCAGTCCCTCCGGGCGGCCGCCGCCCGTCGTCAGCCGGGCGCCCTCGCCGATCCCCTTGGCGATGTACGACTCGACCCGCTCGCGCTGCCGTTCGGTGGCCATCGGGCCGATCTGCGTCGCCGGGTCGCTCGCCGGGCCCACGGTGAGGGAGCCGGCGAACGCGGTGAAGGCGTCGACGACCTCGGCATAGCGGTGCCGCGGGGCGAGGACCCGGGTGCCGAGGAAGCAGGTCTGGCCGTTGTTGAGCAGGGTGGCGCCGAACAGCCCCTCGCCGATCTCCGCCAGGTTCAGGTCGGCGTCGTCGAGGACGATCGCCGCCGACTTGCCGCCCAGTTCCAGGGTGACCGGGCGCAGCAGCCGCCCGCAGGTCTCCGCGATGGCGCGGCCCGCGGGGGTGGAGCCGGTGAAGGCGACCTTGTCGACGCCGGGGTGCGCCACCAGATGGGCTCCGGCCTCCCGTCCGCCCGGGACGATATTGATCACACCGGCGGGGAGCCCGGCCTCCTCGACGGCCTCGGCCAGCAGATAGGCGTCGAGAACGGTCTCCGGGGACGGCTTCACGACGAGCGTACAGCCGGTCGCAAGGGCCGGGGCGATCTTGAACATGGCGAGGGCCTGGGGGAAGTTCCACGGGACGATGGCCGCGACGACCCCGATGGGCTCGCGGCGGACCTCGATGGAGCCGCCGAAGAGTCCGGGCCGGACGTCCGCCGTCGGCAGCTCGCGGGCCAGGCCCGCGTAGTAGCGGAGGATCGCGCTCGGATAGCCGGTCTCCAGCTGGCGGGCGACGGACACCGGCATGCCGTTCTGGGCGCTGACCCGGGCCACGAACTCGTCGGCCCGCCGGTCGATCGCGTCGGCCAGCTTCTCCATCGCCGCGGCGCGCCGGGCGGGCTCCCAGGAAGCCCAGCCCGCGGGGGCGTCGAAGGCGGTACGGGCGGCCGCGACCGCGCGGTCCATATCCGCCTCGGTGCCGTCCGGTACCTCGCCGAGCGGCTCCTCCGTGCTGGCGTCGACGGGGGTGATCGTACGGCCGGTGGCGGGGCCGACCCAAGCGCCGCCGATGTAGAAGGTGCCGTAACGCAGGTTCATCGCGGACTCCTCGGTGGTGATGCCTGGAGGAGCCGGACGGGCACGCCGGCGCACGGGAGCGCCTGGCCCGGCTCCTTTGCCAGGGGTTCTCCGGCACCGTAGGGCCGCGGGAAGGGCGCGGACTGTACGGATCCTGGACACCGGGCGGCCTCCGGCCCGGTCGAGGGGGTGGGGCCGGCCCCGGCCCCGGTCCGGGCGGCGGCTCCGCCCTCCGGCCGCGGCTTCCCGGCCCGGCCCGGGCTCGGAGAGCGGGCCCGGTGGGTGCCGGGCGCCCGAAGGCCCGGCACCGCAGTGCCCCGGGGCAGGACGCCCGGGTGCGGCGTGGTTCGGGAGCCGGCCGGGCGCGGTCGGGCGAGGCCGGACAGCGGCCGTGCGACGGCCGGTGGGGACGGGACGGATGCCGGGCGGCGACAGGGACCGGGCGGGACAGGGCTGCGGCGCCGGGTCGGAGCGGACAGAGGCAGGGCGGCGGTAGGCGGGGGCGTGGGCAGAGACAGGGCCGGACCGGGCGAGGGCCGAAGCCGGGCGCGGCCGCGCGGGGCAGGGGGGGCAGGAGGGGGAGCGGTCAGACGGTGATCCGGAGCGCGCGCATCCGGCTGTAGAGCGTGGTCCGGCTGATGCCCAGCTGCCGGGCGGCCCGGAGCTTGTTGCCGCCGTGCTCCGCCAGGGCCGCGCTGATCGCGTCGTGCTCGGCCCGTTCCAGCGGGGTCATCGCCGGGCGGCGGGGGCTGATCCGGTACCGCTCGGGCAGATCCCCGACCGTGACGCCGCCCGCGGAGCGGCGGGCCGCGACATCCCGGACGACCGCATGGAGTTCCCGCAGGTCACCCGGGAAGGGATGGGCGCTCAGCGCGGCCAGCGCGGCCGGGGTGAAGTGCAGCCGCCCGTCCGGCACCAGCGCGTCGGTCATGGTCCGCACCAGCGCGGGCAGCTCCGCCGTACGCTCCCGCAGCCGGGGCAGGGCGATCTGTACCGGGCAGTCGGCGGCGAGCACCGCATGCGCTCCGGTGAGATCGGCGAGCGGCGCGCCGGTCAGCACCGTCCGCGGCCCGGGACGCCGGGCCATCACCCGGCGGAGCCGCACCGCGCAGGTCTCGGAGAGCAGATGCACGTCCTCGACGAGCAGCAGCCCGGCGCCGTCGGCGGCCGCCCGCTCCAGCTCGGCCAGCCAGGCGGCATCGCCCCGTACCACCGCTTCCGAAGCATCCAGCGTCCGCACCCCGGTGCCGGTGCCGGTGGCGGTGCCTGCCGTCCCGGTCAGGGCCCGGGCCGCCGTGGTGCGCCCCGTGCCGGGCGCGCCGCCGATGTACACCGGGGTCCCCGTCGCGGGGACCGGGACCGCGGTCCGCACCGGTCCGCCGGTGCGCCGGGCGGGGGGAGCGGCCTCCGGTACCTCGGTGAAGTCGAAGAGGACCCCGTCGGATCCGTCGACCGGCCGCCATCGCACGGCGACCGTACGGCCCGAGGAGAGCCTTACGGCGGGCAGTGCGTGCCCGGCCGCCGCCCCGGCGGTGTCGGGACGGCCCGCGGCCAGTTCGCGCAGCGTCAGATGGTCCACCGGATCCAGCAGCTCCACGGCCTCGGGAGTGGCCAGCACCACGCCGTCGCCGAGCACCAGCACCGGTCGCCGCCGGGCGGCCGCGGACCGGAAGGCCGCCAGCATCCGGCGCTCGGCGGCGCGTGCGGTCCGCAGCAGGCCCTCCTCCACATCGCGGGCGGCGCGGGCCACCAGCGGGGCCAGCAGGGGGGAGTCGTGCGCGCTGGGGCAGGTGATGTCCAGCACCCCGACGAGCCGGCGGGTCACCGGATGGGTGATCGGATGGCCGTAGCAGCTGAACCGTTTGAACGGCTCCAGATAGTGCTCCTCGCCGTGGACGGCGACCCCGCGGCGCAGCTCGTATGCGGTGGCCAGCGAGTTCGTCCCGGTCGTCTCCTCCAGGAAGACCCCGCCCGACACCACTCCCAGCGACTCCAGCCGGTCGCGCAGTCCGCGGCCGCCGCCGGACAGCTCCGCGATCCGGGCCGCCCGGTCGGCGAGCACCACACAGAAGTCGGTGTCCCCGAGCTGCCGGGCCAGCTCCGCGAGGACCGGCCCGGCGGCCGTCCGCAGCCTGCCCCGCCGGTCCACGGCATCGGGCTCCACCCTCGGATTGGGCGCCGAGGGCGTCAGCCCGCTCCGCTCGGAGCGCCACCAGGAGTGGGCTATCTCCGGGCGGAGTGTGGTGTCACCTGCGGGCACAGCGACCTCCGAACGGTTGTGCCTGTCGTCCGTATGCGCAGGGTAGAACGGTTTCTCACGGCGGCGGAACCCGGGTTCCGCTCTTCGCCCCGGCCGACTCCGGAGAGTACGGACCGTGTGGCGGGCGTGGCGGACGCTGTGCCTCCAGATGGGCCAGGAGTGCCGCCCCGGTCTCCTCGGGCCGTTCGGCCGCCAGATGACCGCAGCCGAGGATCCGCAGCGAGCTGCCGTCGATGCCCGCCGCCAGCTCCTCGGCGTGCCCGGGCGGGGTCGCGGTGTCGTGGGAGCCGCCGATCACCAGCGCCGGGGCGGTGATCCGGTGCAGCGCGGACCGGAGGTCGTACGCGGCGAGGGCGTCGCAGCAGGCCGCGTAGCCCGCGGGGTCCGCCGCCGCCAGATCGGCGAGCAGCTCCCGGCCGGCGGGGGTACGGGCCGTGGCGGGGTCCGCGAACCAGCGGCCGGGACTGACCGCCAGCAGCGGAGCGGTGCCCTCGGCCCGCACCAGGGCGGCCCGCTCCCGCCACGGCCCGGGCGGCCCGAACCGCGCGGACGAGCAGACCAGCGCCAGGGAGGCGATCCGCCGCGGCTCGTGGACCGCGAGATGGGCACCGACGGCACCGCCGAGGGAGATCCCGGCGTAGTGGAACCGCTCCCAGCCGTGGTGGTCGGCGACGGCGAGCACCAGTGCGGCGAGGTCGCCGACCGTCGTACGGCCCGGTTCCGGGGAGGGCAGCAGCCCGGCCGGGGAGCCGCCGTGCCCCGGCAGATCGAACCGGAGCACCCGGAACCGGTGGCTCAGGGCGGGCACCCAGGGGGCCCAGACCGCGGTGGAGGTGCCGAGGGACGGACCGAGGACCAGCGGCGGGGCGCTGGCCGGTCCGGTGAGGTGGTGGTGCAGCACGGGCGGGGCTCCTGCGGAGGTCGGGGCCGGTTCCGTGGGGGCCGCCACGGCGGGGCGGCCCCCACGGAACTTGCCGGAGGAGGGGGAAGGGGGCGCTGCCGGACGCCGTACGGTCCGGGACCCGGGCCGGTCCGGGACCGTACGGCGTCGGGCCGACCGGGTCGGACGGGGGATCCGGGGCCGGGGGCACGGCCTACCGTTCCAGGACGAGAGCCAGCCCCTGGCCGACGCCCACACACAGCGTTGCGACACCGGTCCCCGAGCCCCTGCGGGCCAGCTGATGGGCTACGGTCCCGGCCAGCCGGGCCCCGGACGCGCCCAGCGGATGGCCCAGCGCCACCGCACCGCCCCAGGGGTTGAGCACCGCGGGATCGGCCTCCGGCCAGGCGGCGAGACAGCCCAGGACCTGCGCGGCGAACGCCTCGTTCAACTCCAGGACATCCACGTCGGCGAAGCCGCGGCCCGCCTTCGCAAGGGCCCGGTTCACGGCCTCGACCGGGCCGAGACCGAAGTAGTCCGGGTCGATTCCGGAGACCCCGGCCGCGGCGATCCGGGCGAGCGGCTCACGGCCCGTGCTCCGCAGCCCTTCCTCGTCGGTGAGGAGCAGCGCCGCCGCGCCGTCGTTCAGCGGCGACGCGTTCCCCGCGGTGACCGTCCCGTCGCCGCCGGTCCGGAACACCGGCCGCAGCGCGGCCAGCGCCTCGGCGGACGCGTCCGGGCGTACGCACTCGTCCTCGGTCACGGCCACGGTGCGCCCGCCACCCCGGCGGCCCGGCACCGCGACCGGCACCAGCTCGGCGTCGAACAGCCCCGCCGCCCGGGCCCGGGCCGCCTTGCGATGGCTCTCCAGGGCGAACGCGTCCTGCTCGGCGCGGCCGATGCCGTACCGGTCGGCGATCAGCTCCGCGGACTCCCCGAGCGGCACCGTCCACCGGGCGTCCATGGCCGGATTGACCATGCGCCAGCCGAGGGTGGTCGAGTACAGCTCGGTGTGGCCCGCCGGGAACGGCCGGTCGCTCTTGGGGAGCACGTACGGTGCCCGCGTCATGGACTCGACCCCGCCCGCCAGCACCACGGACGCATCCCCGCAGGCGATGGCGCGGGCGCCCTGGATCACGGCCTCCAGACCGGACGCGCACAGCCGGTTCACGGTCACCCCCGGCACGGACGTCGGCAGCCCGGCGAGCAGCACCGCCATCCGGGCGACGTTGCGGTTCTCCTCGCCCGCGCCGTTGGCGTTCCCGAGGACCACGTCGTCGACACGGGCCGGGTCCAGGCCGGGAGTCCGGTCGAGGAGCGCCCGCAGGGTGTGTGCGGCCAGATCGTCGGGGCGTACGGCGGCGAGGGCGCCGTTGTACTTCCCGACCGGGGTGCGGACCGCGTCCACGACATAGACGTCCCTCATCGGGCCGCCTCCTGCTGCTCGCTTCTCCGCCCGGGCGGTGCCGGGTCGCGGGTTTCGTCGTCGGTCGCGGGCCGGTGGCCGCCCGTGCGTCGCTCGCGTGGGGCCACCGTCAGCGCCGCACCCGTCCGCTCCACCACCTCGTCGACCGTCACGCCCGGCGCCGTCTCCACCAGCACCAGACCCTCCCCGGTGACATCGAGCACCCCGAGGTCGGTCACGATCCGGTCGACGCAGGCCCGGCCGGTCAGCGGCAGGGTGCACTCGTCGAGGATCTTCGGTGAGCCGTCCTTGGCGGTGTGCGTCATCACCACGACGACGGTACGGGCACCGTGGACCAGGTCCATCGCGCCGCCGATACCGGTGACGAGCTGCCCCGGGACTGCCCAGTTGGCGAGGTCGCCCCGGGCCGAGACCTGCATCGCGCCCAGCACGGCGACGTCGACATGGCCGCCGCGGATCATCCCGAACGACAGCGACGAGTCGAAGAACGACGCCCCCGGCAGTACGGTGACGGTCTCCTTGCCCGCGTTGACGAGATCCGGGTCCACCTCGGATTCGGCCGGGTAGGGGCCGGTGCCCAGGATTCCGTTCTCGCTCTGGAGGATCACCTCCACCCCGTCCGGCAGATGGTTGGGGATCAGGGTCGGCAGGCCGATCCCGAGGTTCACGTACTGGCCGTCGCGCAGTTCGCGCGCCGCCCGTGCGGCCGTCTCCGGCCGGGTCCAGGCCATCAGTCGCTCACCGTCCGCCGCTCGATCCGTTTGTCCGCCGCCTGCTCCGGGGTCAGGGCCACCACCCGCCGGACGAAGACTCCGGGCAGATGCACGGAGTCCGGGTCCAGTACGCCCGGCTCCACCAGCTCCTCGACCTCGGCGATCGTGATCCGGCCCGCCATCGCCGCCAGCGGGTTGAAGTTCCGCGCCGACTTGGCGAAGACCAGATTGCCGTGCCGGTCCCCGCGCGCCGCGCGCACCAGCGCGAAGTCCGTGCGGATACCGCGCTCCAGGACATACTCCGTACCGTCGAAGGTGCGGGTCTCCTTCGGCGGCGACGCCAGGGCGACACCGCCCGATCCGTCGTAGCGCCAGGGCAGCCCGCCCTCCGCTACCTGGGTGCCGACCCCGGCGGGTGTGTAGAAGGCCGGGATTCCGGTACCGCCGGCCCGCAGCCGCTCCGCGAGCGTGCCCTGCGGGATCAGCTCCACCTCCAGCTCACCGGCGAGGTACTGCCGGCCGAACTCCTTGTTCGCGCCGATGTACGAGCCGGTGACCCGGGCGATCCGCCCGGCCGCCAGCAGGACCGCGAGCCCGCTGTCCATCGCCCCGCAGTTGTTGGAAACCACGTGCACACCGGTGGTGCCCCGCTCGTACAGGGCAGAGATCAGCACCTGGGGAACCCCGCTGAGGCCGAAGCCGCCCACCGCCAGCGACGCGCCGTCCGGCACGTCCGCGACCGCCTCCGCGGCCGAAGCCACCGTCTTGTCCATCAGACCGCCGCCAGATCGGAGGGGTGCTGCGCCAGCGGGGTGATCTGCAGGCTCAGATAGGGGAAGAGCGGCAGGTTCCACAGGATCTGGTGCAGCGCCTCGTTGTCGGCGACGTCGAAGACGCTGATGTTGGCGTACTCGCCGGCGCACCGCCAGATATGTGCCCACTCGCCGGACCGCTGGAGTTCCCGGCAGTACTCCTTCTCCCGGGCCACCAGCCCGGCGCGGACCTCCGGGTCGAGACCGGGCGGGATCGAAACGTCCATCCGTACCGCGAACAGCACCGCCGTCACTCCCCGTCGAGCACGAAGTCGTAGGTCACCAGGCGGCCTTCGCCGTCGCCCGCCGGGACCGGGTCCAGCACCAGTTCGGGCTTGACGGCGGAGGCGATGTCGTCGCCGACGTGCTCGCCGCCCCGGAAGTAGAGCTGGGTGGTGATCAGCCGGTGGCCCGGCGCGGAGACCTTCAGATGCAGATGCGCGGGGCGCCAGGCGTGCCAGCCCGCGGCCTCGATGAGCCGCCCGCAGGAGCCGTCGGTGGGGATCCGGTACGGCGCGGGCTCGACCGTGCCGATCCGGAACCGGCCCTCGTCGTCGGCGGCGACCGCGCCACGCAGATTCCACTCCGGCAGCCCCGGCGCGAACTGCGAGTAGTAGCCGTCGGCGTCCGCCTGCCAGATCTCCACGGAGGCTCCGGGCAGCGGCTTCCCGTCGACATCCGTCACCTGCCCCCGGAACGTGAGGGGGGTGCCGCGCTCGTCGTCGCGCATCGGGAGCACCGCCTCGGCGGGCAGCGCGGGGGAGCCGGGGACGTAGTAGGGGCCTTCGATGGTGCCCTTGCTGCCCTGCCGGTCCTCGTGGGCGACCTCCTCGACGACGTGTTCCAGCCAGACGTCGAGGAAGAGCGGCCATTCGCCGTCCTCGCCCACCTGGATGAGCCAGGTCTTCAGCGCGTCGTACTCGGCGTACGTCACCTGATGGCGGCGGACTATGTCATGGGCGGCGGTGAGGAGTTCGGAGACGAGGGTGTTCACGCGTGCGGTGTCGACGCCCGGGCCGTCCGCCCGGTCCCGGCTCCGGAACCGTTCGGTGGCGGCGGCCCCGGAGGCGGCCGCGGTGGCCTGCTCCGCGTCGTGCCCGGTGTCGTGTCCGGGGTCTGCGGGGCTGAGGATTTCGGTCATGACGGTCCCGTCCTTGAGGTCAGGGGAGCAGGGCAACAGGGGTACAGCGGTGCGGGGGGTGGGGGAGGAAGGAAAGAGAGAGGGGGGCGGCGGCCGTCAGCGGTCCTGCCGGTAGCGGGCCAGCTTCTCCGGGTCGATGCCGATGCCGAGCCCGGCGCCCTCACGGACGCGCAGCGTCCCGGACTCGATGGTGAGCGGCTCGGCGAGCAGATCGTCGGACATGTCGAGGAAGTTGGAGAGTTCGCCCGCGTACCGGGACGAGGAGCGGTGGGCGGCGCCGAAGGCCACCGTGCACAGGGTGCCGATCTGGCCGTCGATCTGATTGCCCATCACCACCTCGGTGCCCAGGCCCTCGCAGAGGTGCAGCACCCGCTGGGAGCCGGTGAACCCGGTCCGGGCGGTCTTGATGCTGATGGCCGTGGCGGAGCCGCCGAGCAGCTCGCGCGTCACCTCGGCCGGGCGGGTGGCGCTCTCGTCGGCGATGAACGGCAGCGGACTGCGGGCGACCAGCCGCCGCCGCCCCAGCACGTCGTCGGCGGGGCACAGCTCCTCCGCGAAGAGCAGCCCGAGATCGGCGGTCTCCTCCAGCACCCGCGCCGCGTCCGAGGCGGACCAGCCGCGGTTGCCGTCGATGTACAGCTCCGCATCCGGGCCGAGGGCCTCGCGCAGCGCCCGGCAGGCGGCCACGTCCCGGCGGTACGGCTCCCGGCCTACCTTCACCTTGAAGGTGGTGATGCCGTACGTGTCCCGGATCCGCTCCGCCTCCGCGACCATCTCGTCGGCGGGTGCGAAGCCGACCATGTGGGAGACCCGCATCCGGTCCGTGTAACCGCCGAGCAGCCCGGAGACCGAGAGGCCGGCCGCCTGGCCGAGGATGTCCCAGAGGGCCATGTCCAGGGCTGCCTTGGCGGCCGGGTTGCCGACGGTCCGGTCGAGTACGGCGTGGACGGCCTCGCGGTCCAGTGCGGTACGGCCCAGGAGCTGCGGGGCGAACACCTTGCCGATCACCGCGACGATCGACTCCTGGGTCTCGCCGTAGGTGTACGGGCGGGGCGGGGCCTCGGCGGTGCCGGTGAGCCCGTCGTCGGTGTGGATCCGCACCAGGACATGGTCGGCGGTGCGCACCTCGCCGCTCGCGAACGCCAGCGGCTTCGTATAGGGAATGGCGAAGGGCACGGCCTCCACCGCCACGATCTTCACGCTTCTCCTTCGGTACGGGGCGGGGTCCGCCCGGTCGGGCGGTCGGTAAGCGGGCGATCGGTGAGCGGGCGGGAGACGGGGGATCCCGGAGCCGCCGAGGGCTCCCGGTCCGCCGCGGGCTCCGGGAACACGCCGTGCCGCTCCAGCACCCGAAGTACGTTCCGCAGCAGCGGTGAGGTGTCGTCCGCCCGCCAGGCCAGGGCCAGCGGTACGTACGGGGCGTCCTCGATCTCCTCGTACCGCACGCCCTCCCGGGGCGCGGAGCGCACCGAATCCGGCAGGACGGCCACGCCCAGCCCGGCCGCGACCAGCGCCAGGGCCGCGGAGGTCTCGGCGACCTCGTAGGCGCGGTGCGGCAGGAAGCCCGCGTCCCGGCAGGCCCGGCCGACGGCATCCCCGACGACGGAGCCCAGGGCGGCCCCGTAGACGATGAAATCCTCGTGGCGGAGCTGCCCGAAGCGGACCCGGCCCGCCCCGGCCAGCCAGTGGTCCTCGGGTACTGCGACGAGCAGCGGCTCGTCCGCCAGCGCCCGGTGCGCGAGGCCCTCCCGGCGCAGCGGCGGGCGCAGCACCCCGATGTCGAGGCGCCGTTCGAGCAGCGCCGTCTCCTGGGCGGGCGTGAGCATATCGGTGTGCACCTCCGTCACCACGTGCGGCATCGCGTGTTTCAGCAGCTTCGCCAGGGCCGGCAGCCGGCGGTACGAGGCGGAGCCGGTCAGACCGAGCCGCAGCACCCCCTCCACCCCGGACGCGAAACGCCCGACCCGGGTGACCGCCTCGTCGACGGCCCCGAGGATGCGCTCCACATCGGTACGGAAGACCTCTCCGGCACCGGTCAGCGCGACCTGCCGGGTGGTCCGGGTGAACAGCTCGACACCCAGCTCCGCCTCCAGCCTCCGGATCGCCTGGGAGAGCGGGGGCTGCGCCATATGCAGCTTCTCCGCGGCCCTCCCGAAATGACAGGTCTCGGCGACGGCTGCAAAATAGCGAAGTGTTCTCAGTTCCATCGGGGCCGCTTTCTTCTCTTCCGGTTGCCCGGCTGGTTCCGGCATCCGGTCCCGGATTTGCATCCGGTCCCGGATATCCGGGTATCCGGGTATCCGGGCACCGGGCATCGGTTTCTCCGGTGTTCCGGGGTTTCGGGCCCTCGACAGGCCATCAGCGTAGGAAGCCCGTCCGGCGGCCCGCAAATATGTATCCGCAGGCTATTAGGACGCCTCCGATATCAATACCCCCCTGGGTCAACCCTGGGGGAATGCCCGGGGCCCGAAACTTCACCCCGCTGTCATCGTGCTGAAAAGCAACGGCAACGAAGCCGCCGCAGAGGCGGCCCTGCCCAGAGGTGAAAGGGGCGGCCATGACCGAGGACCGCAGCCGAGCGCGCACCCTCCTCGACGACGCCCTCCAGGAGGACCCGGACACCGGGGTCTACCGGGTGCGGCGGAGCGTCTTCACGGACGAGGAGCTGTTCGAGCTGGAGATGGCGCACATCTTCGAGGGGAACTGGGTCTATCTCGCCCACGAGAGCCAGATCCCCGGCATCGGCGACTACTTCACGACCTATATCGGCCGGCAGCCGGTGGTGATCTCCCGCGACAAGCAGGGCGAACTCCACTGCCTGGTCAACGCGTGCAGCCACCGGGGCGCCATGCTCTGCCGCCGCAAGACCGACAACCGCACCACCTTCACCTGCCCGTTCCACGGCTGGACTTTCAGCAACAACGGCAAGCTGCTGAAGGTGAAGGACCCGCGGGAGGCCGGCTACCCCGAACAGTTCAACACCGACGGCTCGCACGACCTGACCCGGGTCGCCCGCTTCGAGAGCTACCGCGGCTTCCTCTTCGGCAGCCTCAACGCGGACGTCAAACCGCTGCGGGAGCACCTCGGCGACGCGGCCGTAGTCATCGACATGGTCGTCGACCAGTCCCCGGAGGGCCTGGAGGTGCTGCGCGGCTCGTCGACGTACCACTTCGACGGCAACTGGAAGCTCCAGGCGGAGAACGGCGCCGACGGCTACCACGTCTCCGCCACCCACTGGAACTACGCGGCCACCCAGGCCCGCCGCACCTCCGGCGAGTCCAGGAACGAGACGAAGACCATGGACGCGGGAGGCTGGTCGAAGCAGAAGGGCGGCTTCTACTCCTTCGACCACGGCCATCTGCTGCTCTGGACCAAATGGCTCGACCCGTCCAACCGGCCGCTGTACGAGCGGCGCGACGAACTGGCGGCCGAGTTCGGCGCGGAGAAGGCCGACTGGATGATCGGTGTCTCCCGCAATCTCTGCCTCTACCCCAATGTCTATCTGATGGACCAGTTCAGCTCGCAGATCCGGCACTTCCGGCCGATCTCCGTCGACCGGACCGAGGTCACCATCTACTGCATCGCCCCCAAGGGCGAGCCCGCCGAGGACCGGGCCCGGCGTATCCGCCAGTACGAAGACTTCTTCAACGCGACGGGCATGGCGACGCCCGACGACCTGGAGGAGTTCCGCTCCTGCCAGAAGACCTATCTGGCGGGCTCCGCCCCCTGGAACGACCTCAGCCGCGGCGCGGTGCACCAGATCGACGGACCGGACGAGGACGCCGAGAAGATCGGCATCAACCCGCTGGCGAGCGGCGTGCGGGTCGAGGACGAGGGCCTCTACCCCGTACAGCACGGCTACTGGCGCTCCACCCTGAGCAAGGCACTGGACGCGGAGGCGGCGAAGTGACGACGGCGAACAGCACCATCACGGCGTACGGCGCCGCAACGAACGGTTCGGCCGCCGGCGGCATGACCGTGGAGACGCTGCTCACCCTGGAGCGGATCCGGCAGTTCCTCTACCGCGAGGCCCGCCACCTCGACGACCGCGAGTTCGAGCGGTGGCTGGAGTGCTACCACCCCGACGCCGAGTTCTGGATGCCGGCCTGGGCGGACGACGACGGGCTCACCACCGACCCGCAGCGGGAGATCTCCCTCGTCTACTACCCCAGCCGGGCCGGTCTGGAGGACCGCGTCTTCCGGATCCGCACCGACCGCTCCAGCGCCACCAGCCTGCCCGAGCCGCGCACCGGCCACAACATCACCGATGTCGAGATCACGGCCCGCGACGGCGACACCGCCGACGTCCGGTTCAACTGGTTCACGCTCTACTACCGCTACCAGAGCGTCGACACCTACTTCGGCACCACCTTCTGCACACTCGACCTCTCCGGCGCCGAGCCCCTGATCCTCCGCAAGAAGGTCGTCCTGAAGAACGACTACGTGCACCACGTCGTCGACATCTACCACGTCTGACGCGTCCGGCACATCCGGCATGTCCGACGCGCCGGGCACATCCGACGCGTACGACACGTCCGTACCGGTCACCGCCCGCCCGGAACCCGTCTGGAAATGAGCCCCAGCATGTCCTTCCAGGTCGCCCTGAACTTCGAGGACGGCATCACCCGCTTCGTGGAGTGCCGACCCGGCGAAACCGTCGCCGAAGCCTCGTACAAGGCCCGTATCAACATCCCGCTGGACTGCCGCGACGGCGCCTGCGGCACCTGCAAGTCCCGCTGCGACGCGGGCACGTACGACGGCGGCGACTACATCGACGAGGCGCTGACCGAGGAGGAGGCCGCACTCGGCTACTGCCTGCCCTGCCAGATGACCCCGCAGAGCGACCTCGTCCTGCGGATCCCGTCCACATCCGCCGCCGCGAAGACCGGGCCGGCCGCGCACACCGCCACCGTCGCCGCCGTCGAGCACCTCTCCGCCACCACCACGGAACTGGTCCTCGACATCGACGACCGCGGTGCCCTGGACTTCCTGCCGGGCCAGTACGTGAACATCGCCGTCCCCGGCACCGGCGAATCCCGCTCCTACTCCTTCAGCTCGGCACCCGCCCGGGGGCAGGCGTCCTTCCTGGTGCGGATCGTGCCCGGCGGCGCGATGTCCGGCTATCTCACCGAACGGGCCCGCCCCGGCGACCGGCTGGAGTTCACCGGCCCGCTGGGCGGCTTCTACCTCCGCCGCCTGGACCGCCCGGCGCTGCTGCTGGCGGGCGGCACCGGCCTCGCCCCGCTGCTCTCGATGCTCGACCATCTCGCCCGGGGCCCCGTGGCACAGCCGGTGAGGCTGCTCTACGGCGTCACCACCGACGCGGACCTCGTCCACCTCGACACCCTGGAGCGGTACGCGGAAGCCATCCCCTCCTTCAGCTTCGACCACTGCGTCGCCGACCCGGCGAGCACCGCCCGCAACAAGGGCTATGTCACCGGGCTGATGGACACCGGCACCCTGCACGGCGGCGACAGCGACGTCTACCTCTGCGGACCGCCCGCCATGGTGGAGGCGGTACGCGGACACATCACGGCGCTCGGTACGCCCCCGGCGGGCTTCCACTACGAGAAGTTCACGCCCGCCGCCGTACGCGAGCAGGCGGCCGCGGCATGAGCGTCCACCCCGAACGCTTCGCGGGCCGCAAGGCCGTCGTCACCGGTGCCGCGCAGGGCATCGGACTGGCCGTCGCCCGGCGGCTCACCGCCGAAGGGGCCGACGTCGTCCTCGTCGACCGCTCCGGGACCGTCCGCGAAGCGGCCGACGGCCTCGGGGCCGGGGCGGTCCTCGCCGATCTGGAGACCTACGAGGGCGCGGAGAAGGCGGTCGCCGGAGCGCTGGAACACCTGGGCGGCCGGATCGACGTCCTCGTCAACAACGTCGGCGGCACCATCCTGGCCAAGCCCTTCGAGCACTACGCGCCCGACGAGATCGAGGCGGAGATCCGGCGCTCCCTCTTCACCACCCTCTGGACCACCCGGGCGGTGCTGCCGCATCTGATCGCCCGGCGCTCCGGCACCGTCGTCAACGTCTCCTCCATCGCCACACGCGGCATCAACCGCATCCCGTACTCGGCGGCCAAGGGCGGCGTCAACGCGCTGACCGCGTCCCTGGCGATGGAGGCGGCACCGCACGGAATCCGGATCGTCGCCGCCGCGGCGGGCGGCACCGACGCCCCGCCCCGGCGGGTGGCCAGGGGCCCGGCCCCCGGCACCGACCAGGAGCGGGAGTGGTACCGGCAGATCGTCGACCAGACGGTGGACTCCACCCTCCTGAAGCGGTACGGCACGGTGGAGGAGCAGGCGGCGGCCGTCTGCTTCCTCGCCTCCGACGAGGCGTCGTACATCACCGGCACGATCCTCCCGGTCTCCGGCGGCGACCCGGGCTGACCGGCTCGCGCCGGGCGGAGAGGGCCGGGCCGGGCGTCCGGGTGCGCCGGGAGGGCCCCGGCCCCGTACCGGACCGCCCGCCGGGCCGGTCCCGCGCGGGAAGGGGCGCCGGACGGCTCCCGGCGGAACCCGGTGCAGGTCCGGGCACCGCCCGGCCGCGGGCCCTCGCGGCGCCCGCCACCGGGGGCCGGCGCGGCGGGCTGCTAGCGTCCGGAACATGAACGACCGTCCCGAGGCTTACGGGAGCCCGATCGGGCGGGCCGGTGAGATAGCCGCGCTGGCCCGCGCGGTCCGGGCCGCCCGCGCCGGGCAGCCCACCACGGTCCTGGTCGAGGGCCCCGCCGGAATCGGCAAGACCACCCTCGTCGAGCACGTGCTGCGCACCCGGGCCGAACCCGCGGGACAGGAACCGCCCGCCGTGCTGCGCGTCAGCGGCGTCCCCTGGGAGGCCGGCGTACCGCTGGGCATCGCCCACCGGCTGCTGCGCGCCCCCGGCAGCCCCATGGACAGCCCCGGCACCAGTAGCACCAGCGGCACCGATGGCCGCAGTCGCACCGGCACCAACGGGGACACGGCCACAGGCACCGGCACCTGCGGCGGCCCGGGCCGGGAGTCCGCCCTGCCCACCGACGTCCTCGGCGCCGCGGACCTCCTCCACCGCCGGTGGGCCGCCCGCCAGGAGCGCGAACCGCTCGTCGTGGTCGTCGACGACGCCCACTGGGCCGACCCCGACAGCCTGCGCGCCATCAGCTCCGCGCTCCGCCGGACGATCACCGGACGGATCCTCGTCCTGCTCGTCGCCCGGGACGACCCGCGGGAGCTGTCCGAGGCGTACGAGTCGTACGTCTCGTACGGTCCCGAAGGCCCGGACGGCCCGGACGACACCCCGGAACCGACCGCCCTGGCCGCCCTGGAGGTCCTCGACCACTGCCGCGAGCACACCGTGCGGCCCGGCCCCCTCACCCCGCAGGAGCTGCGCACCCTGGCCCGCGAAACCGCGGGCATCGCACTCGACCCGCCCGCCGCCCGGCGGCTCCACCGCCACACCCGGGGCAACCCGCGCGACGCCGGGCAGCTCCTGCGGGAGCTGCCCCCCGACACCTGGCAGGACCCCCACGGCGACCTTCCCGCCCCCGCCCGCCGCACCGCCGCTGTCCACCGGCGCCTCGCCCGCTGCTCCGCCGCCGCCCGGGCCCTCGTGGAGGCCTGCGCCGTCCTCGGGGACGACGCCCCGCTCGCCGAGGCCGCCGCGCTCGCCCGTACCGGTGATCCGCTGCCCGCCGTCGACGAGGCCCGCGCCGCCGGACTGCTGACCGCCGCCGTCGACCCCGGGCGCGCCCTGCTGGCCTTCACCCACCCCCTCGTCCGCGCCGCCGTCCTCACCGGCATCGGCCTGACCCGCCGGGCCGAACTGCACGCCCGCGCCGCCCGGCTCACCGGCGACCCGGGCCGCGCACTGCTCCACCGCGTCGCCGCCGCCACCACGACCGACGCGGACCTCGCCGCCGAACTCGACCGCCACGCCACCGAACGCGCCTCCGCGGGCGCCTGGTCCGCGGTCGCCGACGCCCTGGTCCACGCCGGACGGCTCAGCCCCGGCCGGGCCGACCGCGAGGACCGGCTGCTGCGCGCCGTCGACGCCATGATCGGCGCCGGGGACGTACCGCGCGCCACCGCGTTCGCCGCCGAGCTGGAGAGCTTCCCGGCCGACACCCGGCGCGGCGTCGTCCTCGGCTATCTCGCCATCATGCGCGGGCGGCCCGCCGAGGCCGACGCCTTCCTCACCCAGGCGTGGCGGCGCTGCGACCCCGAGCGCCACCGCGATCTCATGGCCAGGATCTGCCAGCGCCGCGTGCTGCACGCCCTCGGCCGCTGGGACGGCCCCGCCCTGGTCGACTGGGCGCGGCGCGCGGTCGAGCTGGCCGATCCCCACGATCCGTCCGCCGTCGAGTCGCGGGCCGTCCTCGGCCTCGGCCTGGCCGCCGCGGGCCGCCCCGAGGAAGCGCTCGCCGCCTACGAAGCGGCCGCCGCCGCCCTGCCACCGGGCGGCGCCCAGCCCCAGCGCTTCCACCTCGGCCGCGGCTGGGTGGACCTCGCACTCGACCAGCCCGAGGCCGCCCGCCGCCGGCTGGAGGCCGCCGTACCCACCGGCTACCGCATGGGCTCCACCCGGATATCCCTCTGGGCCCAGGGCTGGCTGGCCCGCACCCAGTTCGCCCTCGGCGCCTGGCCGGAAGCGCTGGAGACCGCCCAGCGGGCCGCCGCCCGGCTCGCCGAATCCGGTATCGAACCGGTCCGCCCCCTGGTCCACTGGACCGCGGCCCAGATCCACGCCCTCCGCGGCGACGGGGAGGCCGCCGACCGGCATCTGGCCGAGGCCGCCGCCGACCGGCACCACTACGAGGTGATGCTGGTCCCGTCCTGTCTGGCCCGCGCCCATGTCGCCGAGGCCCGCGGCGACTACGAACGGGTCGTCGAGGCGCTGACCCCGGTACTCCGCCTCCCCGACCGGGACTCCGTCGACGAACCCGGCTTCTGGCCCTGGGCCGATGTCTACGCCAACGCCCTCGCCCTGACCGGCCGGGTGGACGAGGCGGACGCCTTCCTCACCCCCCACGAAGAACTCGCCGCCCGCCGCGGCCGCCGCTCCGCCCTCGCCCGTCTCGGACTCGCCCGCGGCCGGCTGACCGCCGCCCGGGGCGATATCGACGGCGCCCGCGAGCAGTTCGAACGGGCCCTCGCCCGGCTCGACCGGCTGCCCCTGCCGTACGACCGGGCCCGGGTCGGCTTCGCCTACGGGCAGACGCTGCGCCGTGCGGGTAAGCGCCGGGAGGCCGACACCGTACTGAAGAACGCCCGCGACGCCTACGCCGCCCTGGGCGCCCGCGCCTATGTGGAGCGCTGCGAACGGGAACTCCAGGCGGGCGGAGTGCACGCGCCCCGGACCACCCCCGGCGGCCTGGCACGCCTCACCCCGCAGGAGCGGGCCGTGGCCGGACTGGTGGCCGCCGGTGCCACCAACCAGCAGACGGCGCTGGAACTGTTCATCTCCGTCAAGACCGTCCAGTACCACCTGACGAACGTCTACGCCAAATTCGGTATCCGCTCGCGCAGCGAACTGGCGGCAAGGTTCCGGGAACCGCTCGCCGAGGAGTGAGCGGGGACCGGCCACCGGTACGCCGGAAACCGCCAACTGCCGCCGGGACTGCCGCCGGTACCTGCTCCGCGGCTCTACCTTCGTGCCGGGCGACAGCTCCGGAGAGGCCGTGACTGCGCCCCGTGCACCGGGAGTGCCTATGAAGAAGAACCGGTTGGCAGTGGGCGGCGCCGCGGCGGTGTTCGCCGCGGGGATAGCCATCGGCGCGGCCGCACCGGCGGCGAGCGCCGCACCCGCGGCCGAGCGCATCGGCTCCGTCGGGCAACTGCACGAGCACCTGGCGAAGGCGGTGGAGCTGGCAGCTCAGTCCGGCGTCGTCATCAGCAGTGACCCGTTCGGCCAGAAGGCCCCCGAAGCGGTCGAGGCCTGATCCGTGGACACCGTGGGAGCGGCGCGGACCGCCGAACGTACCGCCGTCGAGGAGACCGGCCCGGCGGCGTCCGCCGAACAGCCGCCGGTCACCTGGTGTCCGAGCGGGCCCGCGGACCGGCCCGAATCCCAGGTGCTGGGCGTGCGCTCCGGCGAGGACGGCAGGGTTGTCTACCTGGAGCGGCCGGTACCGGCCGCCGAGGTGCTCGGGGCCGTGCCGGAGGGCATCGCACCGACCCGGGTGCTGAGGTTCGCCACGCACTGCGTGTCCGCCTGCGTCCACCGGCGGGGCAACGACTGCACGCTCGTGGAGCGGGTGGGCGTGCTCCCGGCGGCCGGTGAGGGCCGGTCGGTCCCACGGTGTCATCTCCGCGGCCGGTGTCAGTGGTGGCAGCAGAGCGGGGTCTCCGCCTGTTACCGCTGTCCGGCTGTGGCCACGGCCGTCCTCCAGGAGGACGCTCTCAACACGCTGGTCGCGGACCCGTCGACCACGCTCGAACAGCTCGGCGAGTGGATTGCCGAGTCCCCCGACGGGCCGTCCCCCGACGGACCGTCCGAGGTCGAGTCGAGGGTGGGCGGGGAGGGCTGAACACCGGGGCATGAGCCGCCGGGCGGCGGGCTCGAAACCACGGTGACGATACGTACGCGCGACGGCCGGTGCACCCGGGCAACTCTCCGGGTCGCACCGGCCGTTCGCGTGCGATGGGCGCCCACGACCGGCGCGCCCCCGACCGGTCTCCTACGCCCCCGCCGGCCCCCGCAGCCATGCGCCGATCGCCTCGTAGTCGGCGTCGGTGAGTCCACGGCGGGCGTCGACGCGGTGGAGCAGTGCCCGCCCCGGGTGGTGGGCGGCGACCCAGGCCCGGTCCGTGCCGGTGATCTCGTCGTCGGCCCAGACGAACGGCCGCCCCGCCGCACGTCCGACGAGGGTACGGGTCTTCCAGTGCAGCCCGTCGCGTTCGTCCTGGTCGTCGAGTTCGGACGGCTCCGGCCACGCGACCACGTCCAGCGGCGGCAGGCCCAGCAGCGGGGCGAGGCACTGGTTCGCGTCGTCCTCCCAGGTGGTGGCCCAGACCAGCTCGCACGGAAGCGCGGCCAGCCGGCTGCCGTGCCGGGGGTCGAGCCGGCCGAGGAGCGGGGTCACGGCGCCGCCGCGCGGATCGGTGCCCGTCGGATACACCGGGTAGGAACCGGGTTCCGCACCGAAGGGGATCAGAGGGCCGTCGACATCGAGGAAGAGCAGCGGAAGCCGCGTGGAGCCGGTCATGGCCGCACACCTTAGCCTCCGGGCGACCGGCACACGCCCGTGCCGGTCGCCGTCTCCTCCGGGGTCACCGGGTGTCCGGGGTCACCGGTCGTCCGGTGGATCCGGCAGTGCCAGGGCGAGGGCGGCATGGTGGCCCTCGGGTGCCAGGACGTCGCCGAGGCGCCAGCCAGGTGGCGACCAGGGCATCGGGCCCGCGCCCACATAGTCGGCGGACGGGTCGGCGGCGAGGCCCACGCCCGTTCCCTTCAGGTAGGCCTCCTTACGGGTCCATACCCGGGTGAACGCCGCGGGGCGCTCCCCGGCGGGCAGCGCCGCAAGCTCGGCGGCCTCCCTCGGGTGCAGTACATCGAGGGTCTCGGCGACCGCCGCGGCGTCGGGCACCGGCTCCACGTCCACCCCGACCGGGGTCACCGCGAACGCCAGCAGGCTCAGCCCGTCGCAGTGCGAGAGGGAGAAGTGCAGGGCGCCGCCGGGTACGACGGGTCTGCCGTGCGGTTCGTCGCAGTGGGCGCACGGGGCCCGTTCGACGACCACATCACGCGCGGGCATCCCCAGATACGCGCCCAGCAGCCTGCGCAGCGCCACATGGGCGCACACATAGCCGTCGCGGTCGGCCGCGCGCACGAACTCCGCGGCGCGGGCCAGCTCCAGGGTGTCGAGGGTGCCGGGGGCCTGCCCGGCCGCGTACGCCCGGTACTCGGTGGTGTCCACGAGCCACAGCCCCGGCCCCGCCGGGGCCGGGACGGCCGGGGTACCCGGTCCGGAGCCGGAGAGCCGGCGGGGGACCAGCAGTTGTCCGATGACCGGCGCTGCCATGGGGTGCCTCCAGTTCGCAGGGGGATTCGCCCGCGTCGCAGGGCGCGGGCGCGGATCAGGTGGGAAGGGGGACGGGTTCGCCGGCCGGGTGCGGTGCTCCTCCGGGCGGCAGCTCGCGGCCGGCGGCGTCCGCCGGGACCCCGGCCGGTACCGGGGCAGTGGTTACCGGGCGTCCGGATCCGGCCCCCGGAGGAACGCCGTCGCGGCCGTCGTGGTCGGAGGCCGGTACGGGTGGTACGGGTGGTACGGCGAGAGCCTCCGAGGAGTCCTTCACCGAAGGCGCCGGTCCCGGAGACCCGGTGCCGTCCCCGCCCGCCCCGGGTTCGCCGGGGTCCGCGGCCGGCGGGCGTGACCGCAGCGCGAGAATCGCCGTGACCGGTGAGACGGCCGCGATCGCCCCGCACAGCAGCCAGGTCCGCTCCACCCCGAGCACCAGCGACAACGAGCTGAACAGGGCGATCGACAGCGGCGCGGCACCGATTCCGGCGAGGGCGAGGGTCGACATCGCCGCCCCCATCCGGCCCTCCGGCGCCGCCTGCTGATACAGCGTGACGATCGCCGGGCCGTTGAGACCCGACAGCAGGCCGACAGCCGCGGCCACCGCGGTCAGCGACCCCGGCGAGCCCATCAGCGCCATCAGCGTGATGCCGGCCGCAAGGCCCGCGCTGGTCACCACCAGCCGGAAGAACACCGGAATGCGGTGCGCGAACGCCGCGCCCAGCGCGCTGGAGGCCAGCGCGCCGAGGCTGAACGCCGCGAGCACCATGGCCACCGCCCCGACGCCCCAGCCCCGCTGATGGACGAGCAGCGGCAGGGCCACCTCGACCGGCCAGCTGAACGCCATGTCCAGGCAGAGGGAGGTGATGAACATCCAGCGCAGCCGGGGGTACCGGGCCAGCAGCCGGAAGCCGTCGCCGGAGCGCCGCAGCAGCGACCGGCCGCCCGCCTGCCGGGCGGGCCGGGTGAAGCCCCGGGTGATGAACAGCAGACAGCCCAGCCAGACCACTCCGGTCGCGGCGGCGGCCAGCATCGCCACCCACAGCTCGCCCACGGTGATCAGCCAGGCCCCCACGGGGGCGCCGAGCACGGGCGCGACCCGGAGCACCATCGAGTATGCCGAGTTGGCGCGGGCGAGCTGGTCGCCGCGGGCGAACGAGGGCAGCAGCATCCCGGACGCCGGACTGGCCAGCCCCAGCAGAATGCCCTCCAGCAGGGCGATCACCACCAGGGGCCACAGGGTGTGGGTGGTGGCGGTGACCACGGCACCGACGGCGAGCAGGCCGGCGCGGGCGGAGGTGGTACGCAGCAGGACGAACCGGGGCCCGAGGACATCGGCCGTGGCCCCGCCGAAGACGAGCATCAGGGCCCGCGGCACGGTCGCGGCCAGCATCAGCAGGGTGACCGCCTTGGCGCCGCCGAGCTGTACGGCCGTCCAGTTCATCGCGATCAGCAGGGCGAAGCTGCCGAGCTGCACCGCGGCCTGTCCGCCGACGAGCGCGCCGACCCGGCCCCAGGGCACTGCGGCGGACTCCGCGGGCGGGTCCGTCTCGGTCACGGTCATGGTGCGGTCCTCCGGTTGGTGGCTGATGGGGGAAAGGCGGCGGTGACGGCACGGACGGCGGCCCGCTCGGCGGCCCCGGCGGGCGGCGCGGGACCGGCGGGCGCGCCGAGCACCAGCAGCTCCAGAAGGCCGCCGACATGGGCCCGTCCGGTGTGTGCGAGCCGCCGCGCGGCGGCCCGTCCGGCGGCCCGGGCCGTGGCGGCCGGGGTCTTCGGCACCACGGTCAGCACGGGCAGCGAAGCGTCGGGCAGGAACCGGGCCCGTACCGTACGGCGCTGCCCGGCCGACCGGGGCCGCGCCCCGCGGCTGCCGGAAGCGGGACCG
Source organism: Streptomyces sp. NPDC003691 (assembly GCF_053981115.1). Classification (NCBI taxonomy): domain Bacteria; kingdom Bacillati; phylum Actinomycetota; class Actinomycetes; order Kitasatosporales; family Streptomycetaceae; genus Streptomyces; species Streptomyces sp. NPDC003691. The sequence continues at coordinate 117,216 of NZ_JBSFNQ010000011.1, forward strand.
TCCCGCCGCGCGGGCCTGCGGGTGCCGCCGGGCGGCGGCCGCCGTACCGTGATGTCCGCCGCGGATCCCCGCCCCGGCCCGGCCGGTCCGCCGTCCCGGGCGGAGCGGCCCACCGGCGGCGGAGTCCGCGACGGTCCCGTACTCCCGGACCCGGCGCCCGGATCGTGCCCCGGCGGGATCACGGCCGCCCACCCCCCGCCGCCGCGGCGGGCACGGGCCGGTCCGCCGCCGGCGGCGGCCACAGGTCCGCCCGGGTCAGGTCCCCGGGCCGGTACTGGCCCAGGGCGTGGAGGAGCAGCCTCAACTCCAGGGCGAGGGCCTCCACCAGCCGTTCCAGACCGTGTTCCCGGTCCTCGTCCACGGCCAGCAGCGCGGCCCGGCCCAGACCGACGGCCGTGGCGCCGAGCGCCAGGGCCCGGACCGCCCGGCCGCCCTCCCACATCCGGCCGGAGGCCAGCAGGCTCGCCCCCTCGGGCCGGTCGACCAGGCCGAGGCAGTCGGCCAGCGGCAGCCCCACACCGTCCAGGAAGACCCGGGGCGCCCAGCCCGTACCGCCCTCGGCGCCGTCCACGGTCACCGCGTCCGCCCCGGCGGCCCAGGCCGTCGCCGCCGCCGTGCCGATGTCCCGGCCCGGGTGGAACTTCACCCACACCCCGGCGAGCGGGAAGTTGTTCCGCATGAAGCGGATCTGCTGGCGGAGGATCTCCTCGGTGAACGTTCCCGGGGTGGCACAGCGCAGCCGGGAACCGTCCGGGCCCAGCTCCGCGCCGAGCGTGAACAGCCCCGCGGCGGAGAGCCGTTCGGCTTCCGCGGCGCCGACCACCGTCATTCCGCCGAGACCGGGTTTGGCGCCCTGACCGGTCTTCAGCTCGAAGCCGAGCCGGCCCGAGTCCCTCAGCTCCCGTACCGCCGGATCGCTGTAGAGGAGGTTCCACACCTCCGAGTCGGCGTCCTCGGTGGACTGCTGCACCACCACGCCGCCGGGGCCGTCGCCCACCGCTTCCGCATAGGCTTCGATCCGGGCGAGGAGCACCGAGCGGTAGCCGTGGACGGGCACGGTGTTCTCCCCGACGACCATGGGCATCCCGAGCCGCGCCGCCTGGCGGGCCGCCGCCACCGCGAGATCACCGCTGCCGGCCCGGGTCGACCCGAACGCCGAGAGGTACACCGGCAGCGCGGAGTCGAAACCGCCGATCACGGAGCGCAGTTCGACGTCGTCGTGGCCGGGTTCCCGGCCCAGGGCGATGAGCTTCTCCAGCCGCCGGGGCATGAACACCGGCGGCGCGGGACGCAGTGCGTCCAGCGCGTCCGGCGGCCCGCCGCCCCGGGGCGCGTCCGCCGGCCGCACCCCGCCGGATCCCGGGGCCGGAGCATCCGGTCCGCCCGCGGCCCCCGCGCCGAACAGGCCCGTCCCGTACTCCCCGGACGGCGGGAAGACCTCCGCGGCGCCGTGCCGGGCCCGGGCCCGTACCGCCTCCTCGGGAAAACCGGCCGCCGTCACCGTGCCCGTACTCACGGCGTCATCACCCCCGGCAGCTTCGGATAGGCGCTGACCTGCCACAGGGCGTCCAGCCCGGTCAGGAAGCGGACCAGCCGCTGGAGTCCCATGCCGAAGCCCGCGCTGGGGGAGAGTCCGCGGCGCGCCACGTCCAGATACCAGGCGTACTTCGCCGGGTTCTCGCCGCTCTCCCGCATCCGGGTGACGATCGTCGCGTAGTCGGCCTCGCGCTCGCTGCCGCTGACCAGTTCGCCGTAGCCGCCGTGCGCGATGAGGTCGAAGTTCCGCAGCACACCGGGGCGTTCCGGGTCCTCCCGGTCGTAGAAGCCGCGGGAGCCCTTCGGATAGTCGTCGACGAAGAACGGGTGCCCGGCGTCCAGCGACAGGATCCGCTCCGCCTCCCAGTCGATCTCCGCGTCCGGGCTCTGCGCATGACCGAGGGCCGCCAGCCGGGCTACCGCCTCCTCGTGGGTGCAGCGGTCGAACTTCCCGGCCCGCAGCTCGGCGAAGTCGGCCTCGTCGCGGCCGAGTTCCCGCAGCACGCCGGGCACGGCGGTCCAGACGTGCTCCACCACCCGGGTCAGCAGCCCGGCGGCGACCGCCTGCGCGTCCGCGCGGCTCGCGCCCGCGATCTCCACGTCGATCTGGTGGAACTCCACCAGATGGCGGCCCGTTCCGGCGGTCTCCGGCGGCTCCACCCGGATGTTCGGGGCGATGTAGAACAGCCGCGGGAAGCCCTGAAGCGACGCCTGCTTGTAGAGGATCGCGCTGGTCATCAGCTTGTACTTCTGCCCGTAGTAGTCGACGTCGAGGGCCTTCGCGCCCCGGCCGCCGGGGTCGGTGACCGGGCCGATCAGCGGGGGCAGCAGTTCGGTGAAGCCCTCGCCGCGCAGGAACTCGCGCGCCGCGTACAGCGCCTCCTGCTGGACGAGCATCGCGGACCGCAGCCTCGGCGAAGCCAGATGGTCACCGAGCGGCGGAAGGACGGGGGCGGATGCGCGGGCGGGTTCCATGACGGTCGACTCCAGACGATCGGTGGCGGGGGGTTCAGGAAGGCGAGGGGGCGGCGGAGAGGATCCGGCCGCCCGGTGCCGGGATGTCGTAACGGGTCGCGACGCCGTACAGCGCGGCCAGCAGCCCGTCGGAGGTCAGCGGGGTACGGGCACCGTCCGGTGCCGTGCCGGGCGGTACCGGCATGCCGCCGGTCTCCGCCCACCGCAGCCGCCCGGCGGAGTCCAGAAAACTGCGGCTGCGGCCCGCGTTGTCGGGGTGCAGGCAGTACGGCACGTCCAGTACGCCCCGGGCAAAGGCGGTCCGCAGCGCCCGCCCGAGGTCGTCGCCGAGGTCGAGGACGGCCTCCACGAAGGCCCGTGCCTCGCGGTAGACGGCGCTGTCGCCGTCCTCGGCCCCGGCAGGGTCGGGGACGGCCCGGGCCCGGGGCCGGGCGCGCGTGGCGAGATCCGCGGCCGCCGCGGCGGTCTCCAGCGCCCGCAGGTTCTCCCGTACCGTCGGAATCCGGTGCGCCTCCGCGGCCGTCTTCACGATCAGCCGCTGGGCGCCGGCCCGTACCGCGAGCCGTGCGGAGGCCTCCAGCAGCAGGGTCGCGCCGCGTTCGGTCCGCGGATACACCCCCATATAGGTGTAGAGGACCACATGCCGGTCGGTGTCCGGCGGCAGGAACTCCGCGGCCAGCCGGTTCAGGGCCCGGACGGCTTCGGCGTCCTGGGCGGGGTCGGTCTGCTGGGCGTAGCTGAGGGAGACGCTGCGGATGCCGTGACGGGTGAAGAAGAGGCCCTCCAGCAGACTGAGCGCCACCAGCAGCCCGGGCGGGCAGAGCTGGCCGAGCATGCAGCCGCCGAAGCTCTCCAGGTGCGGCAGGTCCGGGGCGGGCACCAGCTCCGTGAGGAGTTCGCAGGCCCGCGCCCAGTTCTCCACCGAATCGGCGAGCGGGGTGCGCCCGTAGGGCAGGCAGTACGAGACGGGGCCGCCCTCGGTCGCGTGCAGACCGGCCGCGGCGAGCGCCCGGACAATGGCCCCGGGCCGGGACGAACCGTGCCGCACCTGCACCGGGAACGCCGGACCCGCGATGCCGTCGAGCACGGCCCGGGTCCGCTCGGCGGAGTGGGCGGTGATCGGATAGCCGTTGAGCCGGGCGCCCTCGGCGACGGCGGCCCGGGCCCCGGCATGATCGCCGACCCGGGTGTAGCTGTCGATGGTGAGCGTGCCGACGGTGACCGCCGCGGCGGACCGGGTGACGGCCAGTCCCGTGCGCATCCGGGCAGGGTCGGAGAATCCCATCCGCGGCTGGACCACGAGCCGGCCGGCCCGGGCGGCCCGGGCGACGAACCCGCCGAACGACTCCGCGGCCCCCGGGTCCCGGCCGCCGCCGTTCCTGCGGCCCTCCGGGGCGGTGAGGAGCGTGCCGCCGGGTCTCATGCCACGGCCCGGGGAACCACGGGCAGAGCCGGCCGGGCGGTGGCGGCGAGGTCCGCCGCGAACGCCCGCAGCGCTTCCACGTCCCCGTCGTCGAAGACCGCGTCGCAGCCCGCCTCCAGCAGCAGCGCCCGCTGCACCGGATCGGTCCGGCCCGCGACACCGAGCTTGCCCCCCACAACCACCGGCACGCCCAGCCCGGCGGAGCGCAGGGACCGGACGGCGGAGAGCGCGTCACGGTAGCCGTGACCGTTGACGCTGCTGATGACGACCAGCTCGGGCGCCGACTCCGTGCACGCCGCCAGGAGCAGTTCGTCGGGCACACACGGCCCCAGGCACCTCACCCGGTGGCCGCGCTCCTCCAGGAAGAGCCGGAGGTAGACCAGATTCCAGGTGTGGGAATCCGATGCGGTACCGGTCAGCAGTATCGTCAAACTCCGTCGTCGCATGCCGAAAATATAGGGACGATACGGTTCGGGAAGGGGAAGTTGCAGGCGGCAGAATAGGCGCAGAAAGAGAACGCCGGAAGGGAACGACGAAATCGGGTCGGCGAGGTCGCGAGAAGAGCGGAGGAGGCGCCCGAAATATCGGGTTGCATTCGCCTGGGCATGCGGAAGGGCCGCGGTCCGGAGTGTGTCCGGACCGCGGCCGGCGGTCTTGGGGAAAAGGTGGGCGGAGCCCGGTCAGGCGTACTGGGCAAGCAGGCTCTTCGGCCGGATGTCGGTCCAGTTGGCCTCCACGTACTTCAGCGCCCCGTCCCTCGGGCCCGGCCCCCAAACCCCGTCCCAGCCTGCGGGGATGTCCGCGAAGACCGGCCACAGGGCGTGCTGCCCCTCGTCGTTGACCACCACGTGGAAGATGCCCTCGGGGTCGTCGAAAGGGTTGGTGGAGTTCGTCATGACAGGCTCCTCAAAGCGTCGGAAAGGATAAGGCCGATTTTTTCCAGGGGTTCGGGCTCGCCCATCCTGGTGTGGATGACCCCGATGGTGTGCTGTTCGACGGTGCCGTCGACATAGGGAATCCAGGATTGTGAAAGAGTGCTCTCGGGGGCGCCCTCTCCCCGGGCCGCGAAGAACAGCATCCGTGTCTTCACCGGGCGGGGCGCATAGATTTTCACGATTTCCGCATGGTCGATGGAGGCGTCGATCACCGAACGGATCTCGTCGTCGGAGAAGGCGCCCAGGACCGGATCGGTCTCCCGGACCAGCCCGATCAGCCCCTCGACGTCGAAGGGGGCGTCGTCGGGCACGTCGGTCGCGTCGCCGACCAGCATCTCCCGCTTCTCCGCCGGGGTCATCCGGCGCCGTACGGGTTCGGTCGGCTGCAGATGGACGTCCATCATCGCCAGCAGCTCGGTCTCCTCGCCCTGCTCCGCCAGCATCACCGCCAGCGCATGGGCCAGGGTGCCGCCGAACGACCAGCCGAGGAAGCGGTACGGGCCCTGCGGCTGGATCCGCCGGATGTGCTCCAGATACTCGCGGGCCATCTCCTCGACCGACTCCGGATGGTGCCCCGGCTCCGCCAGGACCCTGGCCTGGATCGCGTACAGCGGCTGGTCCGGGCCCAGATGCCGGGCCAGCCCCACATACGTCCAGCCGACCCCGGTGCCGGGGTGCAGCGCGAACAGCGGACGCCGGGTGCCGCCGGGCTGGAGCGGCAGCAGGACGCCCATCGGGTCGAAGCCCGACGGTTCGTCCGCGAGCAGCCCCGCGACCGTCGGCGTGCGGAACAGGTCCCGGACGCCCAGCTCCAGGCCGAGCGCGGTCCGCGTCCGGCTCACCAGCTTCACCCCGAGCAGCGAATGGCCGCCGAGGGCGAAGAAACTGTCGTCGATGCCGACACCCGTCACCCCGAGGACGTCCTCGAACAGCCCGCAGAGGATCTCCTCGCGCGGTGTTCGCGGCGGCCGCCCCGAGGGGGTGGCGGCCGGAGCGGGCGCGGGCAGCGCCCCGCGGTCCGGTTTGCCGTTCACGGTCAGCGGGATGTCGTCCAGCAGCATCAGTGCCGACGGCACCATGTGCTCCGGGAGTTCGGCGGCCGCCCAGCGCAGCAGCCCCTGCTCCGTCGGGGTCCGCCCGGCGCGCGGCACCGCGTAGGCCACCAGCCGTTTGCCGCCCGGCCCGTCGTCGACGACGACCACCGCGGCCCGGCCGACGTCGGGATGCCGCGCCAGCGTCTCCTCGATCTCACCGGGCTCGATCCGGAAGCCGCGGAGCTTGACCTGGCCGTCCGCCCGGCCCAGGAAGCGCAGTTCGCCGCCTGCCGTCCAGTGCACGAGATCGCCCGTACGGTACATCCGGCCGCCGTCGCCGGCGAACGGGTCGGCCACGAACCGCTCCGCCGTCAGCCCGGGCCGGCCCAGATAGCCGCGGGCCACCTGGGTGCCCGCCAGATACATCTCCCCGGGGACCCCCACCGGAACCGGCCGCAGCGCCTCGTCCAGGACGTACACCCGGGTGTTGTCCAGCGCGGCGCCGAGGAACACGCCCGGCAGCACCCGGCACTCCGTGTCCAGCCGCTGGTGGTGCGAGGCGAACGTGGTCTCGGTGGGGCCGTAGCTGTGCACCAGGACCGTGTCCGGGCAGTGGTCCAGCACCCGCTGGAGGGCGGCCGGGGACGCCACGTCCCCGCCGGTCCACACCTCGTCGAGCAGCTTCAGGGTGTCCAGCCCCTCGTCGGCCATGATGTGGAACAGGCCCATGGTGAAGTAGGCGGCGGTCACCCCGTGGGCGCGGATCGTCTCGTCCAGCTCCGCGAGGTCCGTCCCCGACCCGGGCGCGAACACCAGCTCCCCGCCGTTCAGCAGCGGCACCCACAGCTCGTACGTCGAGGCGTCGAAGCCGATCGCCGAATGCACCAGCATCCGCCGGTGGTTGCGGTGGTCCCAGCAGCGGTCGGTGATCAGCTCCACCACATTGCGGTGGGTGACCCCGACGCCCTTCGGCCGGCCGGTGGAGCCCGAGGTGAACATCACGTACATCAGGGCGTCCTCGCCGACCGCCACCCGCGGATCGGTGCTCCGGGCACCCGGTACCGGGGTGTCCGCCGACAGCACCCGGACGCCCGCGGCGACCTGCCGCGCGACCGGTTCGGCGGCGGCGTACGCCTCCTCGGTGACGAGCACGCTCGCCCCGCTGTCCTCCATGATCATGGCGATCCGGGTGTCCGGCAGCCGCGGGTCCAGCGGTACGTACGCGGCCCCGCACTTCAGCGCGGCCAGCGCCGCCACCAGCAGGTGCGGCGTACGGTCCAGCAGCAGCCCGACCGCGCCGTGCGGCGCCGTCCCCGCGCCGATCAGCCGGTGGGCCAGCGCGTTCGCCCGCCGGTTCAGCTCCGCGAAGGTGAGGGCCTCGTCCCCGTACCGGACCGCGACCGCCAGCGGAGTACGGCGGACCTGCTCCTCGAACCGCTCGTGCACCAGCCCCGGCAGCGAACGGGGCACCGCCGTCGCGTTGTACTCCACCAGCAGCCGCCGGGACTCGTCCGCCGACAGCAGCGGCACCTCCCCGATCCGGGTGTCCGGCGCCCCGGCCACCACCCGCAGCAGCCGTGCCGTATGGGCGGCCAGCTGCGCGGCGGTGTCCGCGTCGAAGAGGTCCAGTGCGTACTCCAGGACGCCCTCCAGACCCGCCGGGGCCCCGGCGGCGTCCCGGGTCTCGCGCAGCGCCAGCGTCAGGTCGAACTTGGTGAAACCCGAGGCGGCGGGCAGCGGGGTGCCGGACAGCGGCGAATCCGCCACGGACACCGGCTCCGCCGGATGCACCTGCACCATCACCTGCACCAGCGGATGGTGGGCCGCCGACCGCACCGGGTTCAGCTCCTCCACCACCAGGTCGAACGGGAGCTGCTGGTGCGCGAAGGCCGCGAGGTCCGTCTCCCGGACCCGGTCCAGCAGCTCCCCGAAGGAGGGGTTGCCGCCCGTGTCGGTCCGCAGCACCAGCGTATTGACGAAGAAGCCGACCAACTCGTCCAGCGCCTGGTCGTCCCGGCCCGCGACCACCGTGCCCAGCGGCAGGTCGGTGCCCGCCCCGTGCCGGGTCAGCACCGCCGCCAGCGCCGCCTGGGCCACCATCAGCAGGGTCGCGCCGTGCGCCAGGGCCAGCCGTTCCAGGGCGGCGTGGACGGCTGCGTCCAGGGCCGGGACGGGGGCCGCCGAGCCCCGGTGCGTGGCCTCCGCGGGCCGGGTCCGCGCCGGGACGAGTTCGAGGACGGGCGGTGCTCCCGCCAGCCGCTCCCGCCAGTACGCCGGCTGCTCCGCCGCCGCCGGACCCGCCAGCAGCTCCCGCTCCCAGAGGGTGTAGTCGGCGTACTGCACCGGCAGCGGATCCCACCCGGGGGCCGCCCCGCCGAGCCGGGCCGTGTACGCGGTGGCGAGATCGGCCAGCAGCGGACCCGAGGACCAGCCGTCCGCGGCGATGTGGTGCACCAGCAGAACGAGGATCTGCCCGCCGCCGGTCTCCAGCAGCCGGGCGCGGAACGGGATCTCGGCGGCCAGGTCGAAGACGTGCCCGGCGGCCGCGTCGACGGCGGCCTCCTCCTCCCCGGGGCCGGTCCGCACCACCTCCAGCACCGGCCGGACCGATTCCAGCACCTCCTGGTAGGGCTCCCCGTCGTCGGCCCGGTAGACCGTACGCAGCACCTCGTGCCGCGCGGCGGTGTCGGCGAGCGCGTCGGCCAGGACCGCGGGATCCAGCGGCCGGTCCAGCCGCAGGACGAACGGGATGTTGTACGAGCGCCCCGCGCCCTCCAGCTGGCCGGTGAACCAGAGCCTGCGCTGGGCGTACGACAGCGGCAGCCGCCGGGGACGTCCGGCGGCGGGCACCGGGGCCAGGACCGGCCGGGCGGCGGTCTCCCGTGCCCCGGCGGTCCCCGGCCCGGCGGCGCCGCCGGCGGCGATCCGGGCGGCCAGCCGGGCCGGGGTGGGCGCCAGGAACAGGTCCCGCAGCCGCAGCTCCACGCCCAGCAGCGACCGCACCCGGTTCACCAGCCGTACGCCCGCCATCGAATGGCCGCCGACGGCGAAGAAGTTGTCGTCCGGGCCCACCGGCCCGCGCCGGGTGATCTCGGCGAACACCCGCTGGAGCGCGGCCACCGTCTCCGGGTCCGCGGCGGCCCCGTCCGCGGCCGCCTCCGGGGCGGCCCCGGTCCTGGCGGGCCGGGCGGCCAGGAACTCCCGCTCGGCCGCCGACAGCAGCCCGCCCGGCTCCACCGCAGCGTCCCCGCCCCCGGCGAACCGGGCCAGGGCGCGTACGTACACATCGAGCAGCAGCCGGGCCGTGGGCTCGTCGAACAGGTCCTCGGCATAGGTCCACCACAGCTCCAGACCGCTATGCCCCGGCCCGGCGACACAGGTGACCGCGAGGTCGAACTTCGCCGCGTCCAGCCCCGGCTCCTCGTACCGGCCGCGCAGCACGGAACCGATCCGCACCTCCGCCGCCTCCGGGCCCGCCGCCTCCTGCACCGCAAGGGTCACCTGGAACAGCGGGTTCGCCCCCGGCGCCCGGCGCGGGTTGAGCAGCTCCACCAGCCGGTCGAACGGCAGCTCCTGATGCGCATAGGCGCCGAGCGCCGCGTCCCGGGCCCGGGCCACCAGCTCCCGGGGACCCGCCGGTCCGGCGACATCGGCCCGCAGCACCAGGGAGTTCACGAAGAAGCCGACCAACTCGTCCAGGGCCTCGTCCGAACGCCCCGCGACCGGCGTGCCGACCGCCGCGTCCGGCCCGGCACCGCAGGCGTCGAGCGCCGTACCGAGCGCGGCCCGCGCCACCATCAGCAGACTGGCGTCCGCCCCGGCGGCCAGCTCCGCCAGCCCGGCGTGCGCCGAGGCGTCCAGCCGGGCCCGCAGGGTCCGCGCCCGGCCGCTCGGCACGGCCGGCCGCGGCCGGTCGGCGGGCAGGTCGAGCAGCGGCGGCAGCCCGTCGAGCGCCTCCCGCCAGTAGGCGGCGAGCGCCGTATCGTCCGCCAGCAGCTCCCGCTGCCAGAGCGTGTAGTCGGCGTACTGGACCGGCAGCGGCTCCCAGCCGGGCCCGGTCCCCGCGCGCCGCGCGTCGTAGGCCGTCCCCAGATCCCGCAGCAGCGGGCCCACCGACCAGCCGTCGGCGGCGATGTGATGAGCGAGCAGCACCAGGACGGCGGAACCGTCCCCCGGCACGAACAGCGCCGTCCGCAGAGGCAGTTCCCGCTCCGGGTCGAAGGTCCCCGCGGTGAAACGGGCCACTTCGCGGGCCGTCTCCTCCGGCGGGCACTCGACCACCGTGAACTCGGGGCACGGCCGGTCCAGCACCTGCTGACGGGGCTCCCCGGCGGCATCGGCCGGATGCAGCGTACGCAGCGCCTCGTGCCGCTCCAGCACATCGCCGAGCGCGGCCTCCAGCGCGGTACGGTCCGGCACCGTGTCCAGCCGGACCACCAGCGGCAGGTTGTACGTCGCCGAGGGGCCCTCAAGCCGGTTGATGAGCCAGAGCCTGCGCTGGGCGTACGACAGCGGCACCGGCTCCTCGTCCGCCGGGACGTCCCCGAGGTCCACGGTCGCCCCCGCGGAGAGCGCGGGCAGCAGCTCCCGCAGCCCCTCGGCCGCGTCGCCCCCGTTCCGCAGCCCGGCGAGCGCCTCGACCACCCGGTCGAACCGCGACACTTCGCTCCCGGCCCCCGGGCCGGGCGTTCCGTCGGAGCGCAGCGCCACCGCGAGGGCGAGCCGGCCGTACGTCATCCGGCGCTCGCCGTCCACGAGCGCCGTGCGCTCCGGTTCCCTGGCGGCCTGGCGATCGAATCCGCCGAGGGGTCCGGCCCCCGGAGCGGCAGAGGCAGTGGGAGCGGTCGAGGGCATCGCGTGGCCTCCAGGAGAAGGGTGGGGCGGGATCCGCATCGGGACCTCCACGCTAGGGGCCGCGGGCCCCGTCGGCGGGCAGCTCCCGGGGCAGCTCCCCCCGCCCCTGCTGCCGCCCCCAACTGCCGCTCACCCGTCGCCGGGGCTGCCGGGTGACCACCCGTGTGCCATGCGCCGTTGTCGTCCGGCCGCGCGCCGGAGTGTGGCTTGTCGCGCAGTTCCCCGCGCCCCTGGCTGCTTCTCCCGAGCCCCTTGCCACAGTCCGCTCACTGCGGGACCGGCCCACCCCCGAGGGGCCCGCCGCCGGGGATTGCCCGTGTGCCATGTGCTGTTGTCGTTCGGCCGTGTGCCGGGGTGTGGCTTGTGGCGCAGTTCCCCGCGCCCCTGGGTGCTTCTCCCGAGCCCCTTGCGGCAGTCTGCTCACTGCGGGACCGGCCCACCCCCGAGGGGCCCGCCGCCGGGGATTGCCCGTGTGCCATGTGCTGTTGTCGTCCGGCCGCGTGCCGGAGTGTGGCTTGTGGCGCAGTTCCCCGCGCCCCTGGGTGCTTGTTCTGGTGGTCCTTGAGAGGACTGGGTCCCTCGGGTACGGGGTCGGTTTGCAGGGACCGGGCTGTCGCAAGGGGCTGGGGGCAGGCAACCAGGGGCGCGGGGAACTGCGCGCTCAGCCCCACTCGGCGCGCGGCCGAGGGACAACGGTGTTCGGCACATCGGTAGTCCCCCGGTGAGGGACCGGGCCCCTGGGTGCTTCTCCTGGCCGTCCTTGAGAGGACCGAGTTCCTCGGGTACGGGTCGGGTTTTGTAGGGAGCGGGCTGTCGCAAGGGGCCGGGGAGAGGCAACCAGGGGCGCGGGGAACTGCGCGCTCAGCCCCACTCGGCGCGCGGCCGAGGGACAACGGTGTTCGGCACATCGGTAGTCCCCCGGTGAGGGACCGGGCCCCTGGGTGCTTCTCCTGGCCGTCCTTGAGAGGACCGAGTTCCTCGGGTACGGGTCGGGTTTTGTAGGGAGCGGGCTGTCGCAAGGGGCCGGGGAGAGGCAACCAGGGGCGCGGGGAAC